>CAKPFH010000006.1 GCA_934153655.1 uncultured Bacilli bacterium | reverse complement strand
AAATTATAAATTAATCAACTAAACTATGTAAAATATTTTCAAATTCTTCAGGTGGTTCTTTTTCAAATTCTAATATTTTGCCGGTTCTTGGATGAGGAAATTTTATTTTATAAGAATGTAAAAGTTGCCCAAAATCACTATCTTTTATTTTTTTGCCATACAAAGGATCACCTACAACCGGATGATTAATATAAGCCATATGTACTCTTATTTGATGGGTTCTTCCGGTTTCTAATTTACATTCTATCAAGGTATAGTTTTTATACCTTTTTAAAACTTTAAAATGAGTAATGGCTTTTTTAGAATTTATACTGGTAACAACTTGTTTTTCTCGGTTATAATTATCTCTTCCTATTGGAGCATCAATCGTTCCTGTTTCATGATTAAATGTTCCTTCAACAAGAGCTAAGTAATATCTTTCAACTACTTTTTCTTGAATCATTTTGGCTAATTTTTCATGAATATAGTCATTTTTGGCAACTAACATCAAACCACTTGTATCTTTATCTAAACGATGAACTATTCCTGGTCTTATATCATTATTGCTTAAGTTATATTTTCCAATCAAGGCATTTACTAGAGTATTTTCATAATTACCAGGAGCTGGATGCGTAACCATACCTGATTTTTTATTAATCACTAATAAATCATCATCTTCATAGACAATATCAAGAGGAATATTACAAGGAATTAATTCTTTGTTATCTTCAACACTTTTAGTATCAATAACAGAAATTACATCACCAACACTCACTTTATAACTATTAGTAATTACTTTATCATTTACTAAAATATTTCCTTCCTCAATTAACTTTTGAATTTTATTTCTAGAAAATTCTAATAGTTTAGTACTTAAATATTTATCAATTCTTGAATTTTCATTTTCAATTACTTCTATTTTCATTTTTTCCTCCTAATATCTCAATTATAATTAAAATAGTTGCTATTACTATAAAAGAATCTGCTACATTAAAAATAGGTGCGTCATAAGTAAATAATTTGAAATCAAAAAAATCAACTACTCCAGGATAAAATATCCGATCAAACATATTACCTAGAACCCCTCCTATTAATAAGCTATAATATAAAGTCTTATACTTAGTTAATTTTTCTTTTCTTATAAAAATAACTAAACCTATAATTAAAAGTAGTCCTAAAAGAATGAATAATATTTTTTTACCTTCTAAAATACTAAAAGCAGCTCCCTCATTGTATACGAAAGTTATATTAAAGAAATTAGGAATAACTTCTATACTTTGAAACAACTTAAGATTAGTTTTAACTATTAATTTACTAAAAAAATCAATTATAAAAAATAATAAACTATACATATAAATTTTTTTCATATTTATCACAAGAAAAATTATAACATTAATATTTTAAGATGTAAATTGGTCTTTTAAAAATTATAAATTATAAGTTTAAATGTTCTTTTTTAAAACACTTTTTTTATTACTTTACGTTTTTAAAATTATTAATTTAATTACTTAGATAAAATTAGTTTTAATAATTTGGATAAATTTTAAATACCTGATATTTTTTAATAAGGAATTTATTTATTTCATATTTTAATTAAGTATTTTTTTAATTTACAAGCATTTTCTAGTTTTAAATTTCTTTTTTATAATAATTTACTAGTATTTTTTGTCCATTTGGATAAGTTTCATAAGAAGATTTAAGATATTTCGTGAAACCAAAATGAAAATATATTTGTTTATTTCTAATTTCATTTGGTTCAACACCTAACGTTAAATATTTAAAACCTATTTTTTTAAATCACTTTCAAGAAATTTATAAAGTTTGGAAAAATAGCCTTTTCCTTCATATTTTTTATTAGTTCTAAAAGCTGTTAGATAAGCTGTATTTTTAGAAATTAAGTCTTCTTTATTTTGTATATTTAAATCCTTATCTGAAATAATAGCTGTTGCTTCCGTGATTATTTCATCATTAAGTAAACCCATATAAACAATTCTTGTATCTAAATTATCTAAGGCAATTTGCTTAAATTCATTCCAGATTTTAGAATTATGATGTTTTTTAATTTCAAGATCAAATTTTTTAGTAATTAAGTTTTTATCAGCTATTACACATTTATATTCTATATTATTTTTCCTTTTTAATAATATTTTGTTTTAATTATATTATTTAATTTAATAATTCAAAATCCACCTAAAGCAATTATCAAAATCCACCTAAAGCAATTATATAACATTAAATTATGAAAAAAAAAGACCAAGAGTTAATCTTGATCTAATTATTTCTTAATTATTTAGTTGCTTTGATTGCGACTTGAGCAGCATTTTAGTTTGGGACACCTTAATATAAATTTTTGTTAGATAACTTCTTTACCATTTAAATATTAATCTCTTATTCTTACATTAAAGCCCATCTATATTTTTATATACACGTTTTTCATTCTTAGAAACTTTTTTAAATTTCGTCTGCTAAATCAAAGCCTAGTATTTCTACTATATCTTAAATTACTATAATAGTTTAGTGCTTCATTATAATATTTATTAAATTCTGTTATTATTATAGCGAGTTGTTTTTTTATAATAAGATCAGTTGTATTTTGATATTTATTATTTAGATATTTTGCTAAAATCGTTAAACATTTTTGAATATTATCATAATCTACTTTTCTATCTTTTTCTTTAAAATCAGTTATAATATTTTTTGCTATGTTTTCTAAATTTTGCCAATCTTCTTCTGATGTATATTTTACAAATGAATCTTTAATACTAAGTGGATCGTATAAAATGCCATATAACAAATCGTTATAATAAAATTTTTCACTATCAGATTGATACTTTGCTGCAAATTTATTTTGTCCTAATCTATCATAATCGCAATCATAATTTGAAAATGCTTTTATAATACACTTTCCTAAAGGAAATAATTGACGATATCCATCACCCATACCATATGTATTATTTATACTTTCCAATCCATTACCATTAAGTATTTGATCCATACTAATATTTAATTGAGGGTAATATGAACAATAAGCTGAAAAATCTGTTACGATTTCATTAAATAATACAGAAGCATACGAATCATTATTATCAAATCGCAGATTATATACACTTCGTTCATTTATTTTTCCGCCTAAATTAAGGAACATTTTATCTACATTTAATCTTATTATATTATCATTTAGAAGATAAGCAAATGCATGGAAAAATTCATGTCTAGCATCAATTCTAAAATGGTGAATATTAGTTGTATTTAATAATTGTGGCAAAGTTACTATAATCTCATTACATACAACTTTAAATGTCTCATTTTCTTCCTTAAAAACTATTTTAGGATCTGTACCTGCTGCATGAGATGTCCCTTCAATCGTATTTTGTGTAAATTGAACAGTTACCTTTTTTTTAAATATCTGCACTAATTTATTAATTTGTTGTTCATCACTACTTATTAATCTTGCAACATCAAATATTGCATTATTTATTTCATTATCAATTAAATATTTCATTTTTTTATCTCCTATATTTTTAAAATACAAACATATATATCTATGTCAATTATATCATATTTTTTATAATATCAACTTTATCAAATATAACTTCGTTATTTTTTTAATCTTCATTAATTTTATTTTCAATGTTTTTTTATTGTAACAAAAAAGAGCCTTTCAGCCCTTTCATTTTATTTTGTTATTAATTATTTAGTTGCTTTAATTGCAGCTTGAGCAGCAGCAAGACGAGCTATTGGTACTCTAAATGGACTACATGAAACATATGTTAAACCTACATTATGACAGAATTCAACACTTGATGGATCTCCACCATGTTCACCACAGATACCTAATTTGATATCAGGTCTTGTTTGTCTACCTAATTCAGCAGCCATTTTAACTAATTTACCAACACCAACTTGGTCAAGTTTAGCAAATGGATCATTTTCATAGATTTTCTTATCATAATATGAACCTAAGAATTTACCAGCATCATCTCTTGAGAATCCAAATGTCATTTGAGTTAAATCATTTGTTCCGAATGAGAAGAATTCAGCTTCTTTAGCAATTTCATCAGCTGTTAGAGCAGCTCTTGGAATTTCGATCATTGTTCCTACATGATATTCAAGTGGGAAATCAGCTTCTTTAATTACTTCATCAGCAGTTTCACAAACTACACCTTTAACGTATTTTAATTCTTTTACTTCTCCTACTAATGGTATCATAATTTCTGGGACGATTTTAATTCCTTTACGTTTTGAAACATTAATAGCAGCTTTAATTACAGCTCTTGTTTGCATTCTTGCAATTTCTGGGAATGTTACAGCTAAACGGCATCCACGATGTCCCATCATTGGGTTGAATTCATGTAAAGATGCAATTATTGCTTTAATTTGTTCAACTGTCTTACCTTGAGTTTTAGCAAGTAATTCAATATCTTTTTCTTCAGTTGGAACAAATTCATGAAGAGGTGGATCTAGATAACGAATAGTTACTCCGTATCCTTCCATTGCTTCATATAATTTTTCAAAATCACCTTGTTGCATTGGTTCAATTTTAGCAAGTGCTGCTTCTCTTTCTTCAACAGTATCAGAGCAAATCATTTCACGAATTGCAGCAATCCTATCTTCAGCAAAGAACATATGTTCTGTACGGCATAGACCAATTCCTTCAGCTCCAAGTTCACGAGCTTTCATAGCATCTTTTGGAGTATCGGCATTTGTACGAACTTTAAGAACACGATATTTATCAGCCCATTCCATGATACGACCAAATTCACCAGTGATAGTTGCATCTACTGTTGGAATAATTCCTTCATAAATGCATCCTGTTGAACCATCGATTGAAATTTCAGAACCTTCAACGAAAGTTTTTCCAGCAAGAACGAATTTCTTGTTTTCTTCGTCCATAACTATTTCAGAACATCCTGATACACAGCAAGTTCCCATACCACGAGCAACAACGGCAGCATGACTTGTCATACCTCCACGAACAGTTAAAATACCTTGAGATGCTTTCATACCTTCGATATCTTCTGGTGAAGTTTCAAGTCTAACAAGAACTACTTTTTCTTTACGAGATGCCCATTCTTTAGCATCTTCTGCAGTAAATACAACTTTACCACAAGCAGCTCCTGGAGATGCAGCTAAAGCTTTAGCAAGTGGTTTTGCGTTCTTTAAAGCTTTTGCATCAAATTGAGGATGTAATAAAGTATCTAAGTTTCTTGGATCAATCATCATAACTGCTTCTTTATCAGTTATCATTCCCTCATCTACTAAATCACAAGCAATTTTTAAAGCTGCTTTTGCAGTTCTTTTACCATTTCTTGTTTGAAGCATATAAAGTTTTCTATCTTCAATTGTAAATTCCATATCTTGCATATCATGATAATGATTTTCAAGTGTATTACAAATTTCACAGAATTGTTCATAAACTTCTGGCATAACTTCTTTTAAATGAGAAATTGGTTGTGGTGTTCTAACTCCGGCAACAACATCTTCTCCTTGAGCGTTCATTAAGAATTCACCCATTAAATGTTTTTCACCTGTTGCAGGATCTCTTGTAAATGCAACACCTGTTCCACTAGTTTCACCCATATTACCAAATGCCATCATTTGTACGTTTACAGCTGTTCCCCATGAATAAGGAATGTCATTATCACGACGATAAACGTTAGCACGTGGATTATCCCAAGATCTAAATACAGCTTTAATAGCTCCCATTAATTGATCAGTTGGGTTAGTTGGGAATTCTTCACCAATTTTTTCTTTATATTCAGCTTTGAATTCTCTAGCTAATTCTTTTAAATCTTCAGCAGTTAATTCAACATCTAACTTAACACCTTTTTCTTCTTTCATCTTGTCAATTAGTTGTTCAAAGTATTTTTTACCAACTTCCATAACAACATCTGAATACATTTGAATAAATCTTCTATAGCAATCCCATGCCCAACGTGGATTTCCACTTTTGTTAGCTAATGTTTCAACAACTTCTTCATTTAAACCTAAATTTAGAATTGTATCCATCATTCCTGGCATTGATGCTCTAGCTCCAGATCTAACTGATACTAATAATGGATTTTCTTTATCACCGAATTTCTTTCCTGTGATTTCTTCCATTTTTTTGATGTATTCAAATATTTCTTCTTCAATTTCATTACTTATTTGTTTTCCATCTTCATAATACTTTGTACAAGCTTCTGTTGTAATTGTGAAACCTTGTGGTACTGGCATTCCAAGTCTTGTCATTTCAGCAAGATTTGCACCTTTTCCACCAAGAAGGTTTCTCATTGTAGCATCACCTTCACTAAAAAGGTATACATACTTTTTCTTTTCCATATATTCCTCCTAACGCATTATATTATATAAAAAAAAAGCTGCTATTTCAACAACTTTTTAATACTTTTTGACACAAAATGACAAATAATTTAAAATAATACTTTTACTTTCTCGTATATATATCTTCATAACTAGAACAAACACTTTTTAATTCATTGTTCATAGCATAATTAAAACAAGAAAACCAAGAAACAGAATTAATATTATTTTCACTATCCTTAATAATATTATTATTAACAATATTCAAAATGAGTTTTAGTAAAAATGGTACAACAAAGATAAGAGCAGCATAAATTAATCTTTTCATAAAAGTAGTAGATGATTCTTTTGCAACTTTATCATCACCACTTGTTACAACTTTTACCATATCTATTGTTCCAAGAACTAAAAGTAATAAAGGAACAGAATATTGAATTAATTTAATTACTATTCTTAAAATATTTAAAAATGGTTGCAAATTACAACACATTTGCATTGTATCATTCATTATTTTCACCTCTATTTCAAAAAAAGAAAGTCAAAAGACTTCATTTTAAAAAAATACTTATGCTGATTTCCAACATGCAAAGAAATTATCATAAGTTTCTTTAGCATCTCCTGCTCCTGTGTTTTCACCTTGAATAACTCTACCAACAAATGTAAAAGTTAAACTGATAATAAATGGAATTAAAAAGGCAACAGCTGCATATATTAAACGTTTTGAAAATTTCTTCGTAATTTCTTTTGTAACCTTATCATCACCACTTGTCATTGCTTTGAACATATCAATTGTTCCATATACAATTAAAGCACATGGTATAGCCCATTGAATTAAAGTTAAAACAAATTTTACTGCACTAACAACAGTATAAATATCATCAGAGCATTGAACATCTAATAATTGTAATAAATTCATAAATTTCCTCCCAAACACACTATAATCATACTAAAATATTAAGAATAAATCAAGTATTTTAATAATATTTTAATAATTTTATAATTTAAATATTTAATTATTATTTTTCTTATTATTTTTTCTTATTATTAATATTTATCTTATCACTATTTTCTTTAACGTAGTCCCAGCACTCTTTCCAAGAAGCATCATAATCCATTGGAACTAAATTGCTAACTAATTTTAAAATAAACGGAACTAAAAAAGGAATTAAATAGATTATAATACAATAAACTATTTTCATTAAAACATCTTTACGAAGTTTTTTAACTTCATCTTCTTTTTTAGAAACTATTATTTTAAAGATATCAATTGTACAAAAAACAATCAAAACAATTGGAACAAAAAAGTTAACAACATTTAAAATAGAAATAACAATCCCCATTAACATTTGCATTTCTTCACTACACATATAAACCACCGTCTGTAGATTATATCATAATAATAAAAAAAAAGCAATTATTTAAAGAAATCAAATAAACCTTTTTTTTGATTATCTAAATCATTGCCATTTGAAACAACTCCTAGTTTATATAATAAATCATTTAAAACTGGATTTACTATTCGATCATTTAAAGGTTGAATAGTAAAATATATACTAATTCCTGCTTCTTTGGCAAATATATTAATATCTTTATTTTCAAGTAAACTATTTACAAGTATTACTTTTTTACCCTTTAAGTTTTCAAAGCATTTTTTATTAGTAAACATTAACTCATTAATACGATATAAAGATGGTTCTATTAAATACAAGACATCACTACAAATATCTTGATTGTCACTCTTAGCTAAATCAACTAAAATAATATCATAGTTACTTGCTTCACTAATAAACTCACCTAATTTATTTTTAGGAACAGAATACATATCAGGTTCTGCCAAAAACAAAAAATCTTTTTTATCAATTTCTAAAGCTGCAACTTTCTTATGATAAACTTTTTCTAAATTTTTCTTTAACATATAAGTATATTCTGTACTTAAAATACCATTTGTTACACTTTTAAGACCTATTATTGGTCTTACATCATAGTTATTATAATCATTTTCTAAATCAAAATTGTTATTATTATTAACAACTACTTCTTTTCTTTCAGCATAACTTTTAACATCTTCAAATGTGTTACTTTTACTAACAAGCTGGTTAACGCCTTTAATGTTATCAGTAAAATTATAAATATTTATGCTAACTAAATAAGACAAAAAGGAAGTTGGAGGTGAAGAATCAGGTGGTAAAAATAATATAAGTTTTTCTGTATCAAATCTTGATGCTAAATCTTTTAAGACTTCTTTTTTAGGAAAGCCATCAATTGCTGTTGCATCAATAATTAATTTTTGATAGTACATTCCATTAAAGATATTAGCAATCTCAGCCACTTTAAAAATTCCTGTTGCAACTTTCATTATTTGAATATTAGAACTATTTATCAAATCTTTATATTTATTGGCAACTATAACATTCATTTTTATTCCTCCTGTCTAACACTTTGGATAACCATATTTTAAGCTTTCAGTGCAACTGACTCCATATATAGTTTTAGTATCATTTCTTATTTGTAATTTTAAATTTGTGCCTAATAAAGGAACTTCAAAATTAACATAAGTCTTAATTTTATATATAGAATTACCAGTTTGACCTACATCTTGGCAACAAACATCTAATTTGTTATGATAATTCATGGTTTTTAAAATTCCATTTAAAGTGTTTTCATCTTTTGTATCACTTTGATTTCCTACTTCTATTTTAGCTTCAGTTTGTTCAATTTTAGTTAAGACATAATTACTAGCACGATAAGTAGCCGCGTAGTTCATAATTACTCCAATAAAAACAATATATACAGCTAAAAAGCCTAAAATAATATAAAATAATATAGAACCACCAACGGCTTCTCTCATACTAACATCTCCTTAATTTTTAATTAATCTCTAAGAATATATCCGGTTTTAGCATTAACATCTTTATCAGTCCATTCACTCCATTTATCGCCAATTGCTTTTGTAATTGGATCTTTAAATGCCATAAAGATTGCTAAAATAACACCTGCTGCAACGATAACAATTAAAGTCATACTTAATTCGCCACTTGCTTCTTTCATACTCAAATTCTCCTTTCACTATTTTCAAATTTATTATAACATGTTTAATTTCTAAATTCAATATTTTTACAAAAATTTACCAACTCATCATCATCATAACCATAGCTATGAATAAAACAAGCATAGTTCCACCACCTGTTACCATTAACATAGCAAGAGTTTTCTTTTCCATCTTATCAAGACGTTTTTTATACTTTTGTTCTCTAGCTTTGTTTTGAAGACTTGATACACTTTTAGAAAATACTAATAATTGTTCTTGTTTATTTTCTTGAGCACCTATACTTAAACGATACAATAGACGCATCATTCTCAAAGAATCACGAACAGGATACTCTTCAGCAAAAGCAATATAAGGATCAATTGAAGAATCACCACTATCTATTTTCTTTACCATCTCAATAAGACCACTTTTAAACATTGTTGGAGCAGTTTCAATTGATTTTGAAATAGCAACCGGAATTGTATAATGCTGAGCAAGTATTTCTATACTTTTTAAGTAATATGGTAAAGTTTGATCAATTTCAGTTAAATGCTTTTTATAATAACTTTTCAAACTACTATATTGATTTTTATAAATAGCTATTACTATTAATATACCAAGAATTAAATTAATCCAACTAAAATTAAAAAGTAAAATAGCAATAACAACAACTGTTGCTACCATTAATTGTTTTATTCTTTTTTCAAATAAAACATCGGGATCTACTTCACCTTGATATTTAGATTTTACTAAAAAATCATAATCCTTTTCTTTAAGCATTTTAAAGAATTCTTTATTATCTTGATACAACTTTTTAGAATCAATAGCACCTCCGTAAGAAAGAGCAAATAACATTATTAAAACAACAATTGCAAATTCCATTACTCAGCCCCCACATTCTCGTTATAATATTTTTCTCCTGATAGAAGAAAATAACTATTGAATAAGATTACAATATGAAGACCAATTTGTAAAATTATATTTGAATTTACCATTTCAATATAGGTTTCTTTTCCTATTAACCACTGAACAAGCATTACCATTAAATATAAAAGTAAACCATAACGAATAAAAGCTGTATGAAAAGCACTTCTATTCATTCGATCTTGGTATACTCCTTCTACTAATTGGTCAACATCAAGTAACATATTATCAAGTACCCCTACAGTATCATGAGCACCTTCTCTTGTAACTTGTAAAAATAATTGATGCATATTTCTTGTCATATAAAAGTCATATTTACTATTCATATAATCAATTGACTCCCCTACATCACCATTATGATAAGCTAAATCAATCATAACTTTTACATCAGTTTTTAAAGGTTCTTCTAATACACCTGATTCGTATACTCCTTCTAAAGCTTTAACAAAACTTTGAGTTGTTTGAAATTCCATAATTGTATTTGTTACATATACTTGAACTTGTTCAAAAATAAATTCACTATATAATCTTTTACATCTTAAATAAGCAAGATATGGTATAAAAGAATCTACAAGTACAACATAAAAGAAAGCAACAACAATATTATAGAAATACAAATAAGAAATTACAAAAGAAACAACCGTAAAGACAATAACTTGAATTAAATATTGTTTCTTAGTATATTCAAGTCCCATTTCTTTACATTTTTCTCTTATATTTTTAAAAGAATAAGGAGCATATTTTTCGTAAATATTACCAATACTAGTTGTTACAAATTTATATAAAGATTCACCATTACTTTTTCTATATAAAACAACGAAAAAGACAATGAATAAAATTATTAAAAATTCCATATTACCTCCTTATAAAATTTCATCAGCATCATTTTGATTAGTTACGTTATTATTGTTAATATTGTTACTATTATTATTGTTAATATTATTACTATTACTATTATTAATAGTATCAATATTATTTACACTTTGATTTTCTTGATTAAAAGGTAAATCAATTTTTAAATTATCAAAGTTTTTATTAGCTAAATCTACTCCTTGACTTTCTAAGTAATCAATTAAATTAGAAGTTGGAGAATTAATTACTTCAGTTCCATCTATATTTTTTCTATAAATAATATTGCTCTTAGGTTTGTTATCACTATCAACATAGAATTCACATACTTCACATACTTCACGCATAAATTTACCAGTTACTTTATCATATCTTGCTCTTACGTGTACTCCTAATTGAATATAACGATAAATAGTTGTCATGAATTGTTCAACATCAATATTGCTTTCAAGCAAGGAATACATACGATATGGAATGCTTGAAGCTTTATCAGCATGAATAGTTGATAAAATATTATGACCTGATGAAATAGAGTTACGAACTGCTGTTACAGCTTCAGCTGATCTTACTTCGGATAATAAAATCCATTTTGGGTTTTGTCGCATACAACCTACCAAAACATCACTATAAGAAGCAATATTATTAGTTTTCATAGAAACAATATCTCGATGAGGAAATATTACATCTAGGTGAAGTTCCAAAGTATCTTCAATAGTAATTATTTTTTCATTTTCTTTGGTATGACTTGCTAAATATTTAACAAGTTCAGTTTTTCCTGATCCAGTTTCTCCGGATACAATTATATTACAGTGTCCATGAACACATTCTATTAAAAAGTCATGGATACCAAGAGTTATATATTTATCACTTATTATTTTATCTTTTTTCAATCTAATTTTAGCAGGAGTTTTACGAAATACTGCTGCAATACCATTTCTTGCAATTGAATCATGAATAAAATTCATACGAAGTTCTGATGATTCACTATCTAATAAAGGACTTGCCATATTAAAGGTTTTTCCCATTATATTAGCACATTGAAAGGCAATTTTTTCAATTAATTCATTATTAACTCCAGGATTTTCTACTCGATAAACTCCCTTATCAAGTGATTTTAACCATATTTGACCATTATTGCTATAAGAAATATCGGTAATATTATCATCATCTAAATAAGCTTTTAAAGGTCCAAAGTCAATACTTGAAAATAAATCAGCATTAATCTCGGTATTAGTTTTTCCACTACGATCAGTTGAATTTAATTCATATGCATTTATACCTTGATTCATATTAACTCCTAATTGTTACTTTCAGTAGAAGATTCATCTACATAAATTGATTGTTCCTCAATATAATTTTTAATTGTTTCACTTTTAACAGTAACTGCTACTTCTTCTTCACTATCATCTAATTTAATAGATGTATCATTTGGTACTATTATTATACTAACACCTGGAATATATTCAGCTTTACGAAGTAATAAATGTACTTCAGGAGTAACAGCAAATATTATTTGACTTGGAGTTCTATCATTATCACTTGTTTCAAATACATGACGACCACTTGAATCTTTAACAGCTAAAACTTTAACATTTTCAAGTAATTTACCAACCATTAATTTACCATTTTGAACTCCTTTAAAGTAAACATCAACATAGTTACCTGGATAAATTGAATTACCATACGTACTTTTCATAGTAACATCAAAGTTATAAGGTACATACCCCTCTTGAATATTTATTAAAAATGAATCTGGTAATTCTTCTTGTTTTACAACTTGACTTTTATAAAATACACTACCTGCTGGAATACTTCCATTTACATTTGTATACATACCTACGATATTATTAACATTAGTAATAACATTTCCTTTTAAAGCTGTACTAGGTATTTCTAAATAAGATATCATATCATTAGTAATTTTAGTTCTTGGATTAATTGTTTGATTAGCATATGGTACTCTAATTGGACTAGTAGCTTGATTTACTCTCCAATTATAAAATACATATAATACTAAAACTATTAGTATTGCTGCTATAAATGTAACTGTATTTTTATTTGATAATATTTGTTTTAATTTTTTCATAAACTCTCCTTATTCTTTTATTTCCTTATCTTCAAATATTGCATCTATTTGATTTCTAATTGAAAAATCTCCAGTTGTAAAATCAGTTGATTCTTCAATATTATTGTTATACGAATTATATGTGTCTACTCTAACACTTACTTTTGGTGGATATTCAATTACCTCTTTAATAGTAATTTGATAGCTTTTATTATTATTAACATTGCTTGAAAATCTTCTTATAAAGCTCTCTGCAAAAACATCAGCATTTAATTTAACTTCACCAACTAATTTTTCACATTTTTTATAATCTTTTAATAAATTTTCTTCATTAATATTAGAATTTAAAAAGATTTTATAATCATTTTTAGAATTAAAAGTTATTGTATCAGTTGATTCATCATTTGTACAAAGATAAAACCCAGCTCGATACGACGCTATATCAATTGCATCATACATCGATGCTTCAACAGTATTTTTAAGCAAATTATAATCTTGTTGATTAGTTGTTGTTATATTTCCAAAAACATTAATTAAAACTATACCAATAACACCAAGGGCAAAGACAAACACCATCCACATTGCCGTTTTCAAAGCCACCTCCTATTATATTTTAATTATACAACTTATTTATTTGTTAATCAAGAAATTTTATCTTCCTTTACTTCAATTTTTGTAAAGAATTTATCTTGATTATTTTTATTTAAAAAGTTGCAAACATATTTATTATTTTTTAAAGAACAATCACTTCCTAAATAGGAAGACGCTCCATTTAAAGAAGTATCATTTTTAATATTATCAACATTGGTTTTACTAAGCGATACTTTATAATCAGATTCTAAATTATTCCAAATACTAGGTTTTATTATATTAAGAAAATTAAATTTATTATTTTTATAATTCTTACCTATTTTTCTTTTATTATTAGTATAGCTTTGTAAAAAAGGATCATTAAGATCAATTTGTCTAAAGATAACTTGTTCTTTTAATAAATTAGATTCATAAACACAGTTATTTAAATTAACTTGCCATTTTTGATCATAACCAAGGTTTTCAAATTTTAAAGCTATATTTCCTCTTTTTTTATTTAAATCAATATAGTATTTTCTACCACCTTCAATTTGACTTTTAGCCTCATCACATTTTTCTGGATTACCATTTTTTAAATTTAAACATACTTCAGGTAAATTATATTTAATTTCATAAGAGGAACTACATTCAAATTCAGTATTAATAGTTTCTTTAGAAGTTAATAAAGAAATAGTTTTAGTAGTTGTAACTTTACAATTTTTCGAACTTGTAATATTATTTTCTAAATTAACTGTGTCATCTTCAACTACTAAAGTAGCCTTTATTTTAGAAAAATCATAGCCTGGATCCCAATTATTAGGTTGAGTTTGATTTTTATAAGTTGTTAAGATATTATCTAAGTTTTTCTTAATAGTTAAATTTTCATTTAATTTAAAATTTAATTCTCTTTTACTATCATCAGTTAAACTAGTACTTTTTAAAGCAGATTCATAATAGTTAATATTTGTTAAGACATTGTTATAATCGGTTGTAAATTTATCACTATCAAAAGTATATAAACATTTAATATTAGTTTTAATATTAGCATCAACACTAAAACCTGCTCCACTACTTAAAGTAAATTTATTAACTTTTTCTAAGTCATTTATTTTAAAATCAACTGTATAAGGATTTTCATAACATTTCTTTGTATAGTAGGAATAGGAATCGACTTTACAAGAAGCATAAGAGTTTCCTGATAAAGTAGCTGAACCACTACAAGCTTTTATTTCTTTTTTTGTTTCTAATTGACCAATAGTTTCATTGGTACAATTTTTAACATCAATTGGTCCCTTAGGTGGAAATATTATAGCACTTGTAGAAGGTGGAGCTACCCATGATGCTGGAATATATAAATCATTCCCTACTTTATAATAAGTTAATTTATTCTTATAGTTAGTAGTTACTCCTAAAACATCATAGATATCCCAAGTTTTAAATTTATTATAATTTTTTCTTTGACAAGTACCATTTGAACATCTTTGAAAATAACCATCATATGCTATTACTTGAACTTTCATATTATTAGTTGTGTAAGAGTAATCTGAACCAAATCCTGATATTCGATTATTATAAATAACTAAGGGAAAACCAACTGTTGAATTGTTACCGGTTGCATATATTTCTAAATATAAAACATAACCAAATTGATAAGCGCTATCAGTTAATACAGCTTGATTAAAGGAAAATGACCACCCCACATTTTGATAACATGAACTTTTACTTGCTATACATTTACCTTTACTATCAAGTCTACACATTATTTTGGTTAAATCCAAACCACTTCCATTAACACTACCTAGTTTAGTTTTTTTACTATTATAATTTATATTTTTATTACTATCAACGCCAAGAGCATATAAAGTAAAGACATAATGATTATTTTTATTATTAGTTTTACAATCACTACTAGCTCCACTTCCTAAATCAGGATTAAGTCTTGGTGAATGTCCATCATCAACTCCAGCATTAGGAATTGCCCAACCATTTACAGTAATATCACCATTATCATTTCGATTAATATTTGTAACTTCATAATTATACTTACCTTCAAAGGCATAAACATTTAAATAACCAAATAATAATATTATTAAAATTAAATATTTCTTCATAAATCTTTATCCTCTTTTTTTCTTTTTTTAACTATTTTATTAATAATAACTATTAATACTGTTATTACTAATAAAACAACAATTATTAAAATAATAATTAATTTAGAATTATTTTTTATATCATTAGGTAAAATACTATTTTGATTTTTATATTCTTCAAGTTCTTGATAGAATTTATCATCATCTATATTAAATCGACCAAATTCTTGACAAAATTTAAAATCTTTATAAGTAAGACATTCTTCTTTTTGGGAATAAATGTTATAAAAAGGTAATTCTACTTTTTTAGTTAAAAGTAAAGTTCCTGAACAATTATTAGTTGTATATGCATATATTTGAATAGTAACATTCTCACCATTTAAAAAATTAGTAAGAGTTGGATTATCTTTTTTAAAGATTAATTCTTCATCACTTTTAACTTTAACTAATAAATCATCCTGTAAATTAATTGCTGTTATTTTATAAAATATTTGTTGTTCTTCATAATCTAGATCACCTTCATTACCATTTATTATTTCATATTCATATTTAAAAGAGACGTTTTTAGCAAGTTCTCTTAAGTGATTTAAATCGCTTGTTGAACATGTATCAGCTTTTACATTTAAAGTAAAAAGACATATTAATAAAAGTAAAATATTTTTTATTTTCATACTAACCTCATTCTAGAAAAATTATAACATAACTTAAAATAAAGAGCAATTACTTGTTCTTTATTTTTTATACATTTCTTCATTTTTTATATAATTACAAACATATTCTTTATTTCGATTTATAAAGCATTCTTTACCTAAAAAAGCCATATCACCTATTAAAGAAGTATCTAAGTTTATGTTATAAACATCCATTTTAGTTAATTTAAATGCGTATTTAGAATAATCTTCTTCCCAGATAGTTGGTTTTATTATTTTAGTAAAATCATATTTAGTATTTTTATAGTTTTCTCCTATATATCTAGTTTTATTGGTATATGTCTGTAAGAAAGGATCGGTAAGATCAATTTGTCTAAATGTTGCTTTATCATTTATATTACCTTTAGAATTATAACTACAATCTTCTAACTTAATATTTATTTTTTCATTTATAGTTGTATCTAAAATATCAACATAAATTTTAGCACCTGTTTGTTTTAATCTAGTATAAAACTTAACTCCACCTTCAATGCTTTTAGTAGTATCATTACATTCAATCATTTCTCCTGTTTTCATTGATAAACATATTTCAGGCAAAGTCATTTTCTTTGCAAAAGAGGAATGACATGTTTTATTAACAACAACTTTTTTATTATTAATAGTTGCTTCTTGAACATTACTGCAAGTTACTAAAGTATTAGGTTCTTCCTTGTTTATAAAATTAGCATATTCAATTGTTTTTGAATCATTATATTTTACTGTTAATTTAGCTATTTGATTAATAAATCTTTCTTTGTATGAATCCAAATCATTTGTTCCAGCATTAATATAAGTATTTAATAAATTATCCATTTCATTTTTATCTTTAGTTAAACTAGCTATTTCATAGTTATTTTTAGAAGTTTTTAAACTATTTACAATTTTTTGATAATCATTTATAAATTTTGTTGTATCAAATTTATAAGTACACTTAACATTAGTATTAATCTCAACATCTATTGGAAAACCTAAACCATATTGTAAATTAAATTCTTTTACATCAGTTAATAAATCATTTACAACTATCTTAGTAGAAAAACCATTTTTATAAGCGCTATTTTCATAATAGCCTTCTTCACATATTTTAGTGTAATAAGAACCAATATTATCAGCTACACCACTTTTTATATTATCTAAAAGGCTTGTTCCTGAACATGATTTTATAGTAGTTGATTGTTGAACCCAATAAACTTCTGGGTTAACATCACTCCTTATTTCTTTAATATTACCATTCTTATCAGCATAAGTAAGAGAAAAACCATTATTTGTTTGATGCCATGCTGTTTTAGCATATTTATCAATTTCTATTTTAAATATTTCTGAAGTAACACCAGATTGATTAATACTATTCAAAAACATTCTTTTAGTTTGATACATTGTGTCTTTAATAGTAAACTCTTCTCCTAATTTATCATCTACATAAGTTTTAACATTTATATTATTATTTTCTATTTCAGTTTCAATACTAGAAGCTACTTTTAAAAATTCAGTTTCAATTTTTGCTAAATCAGTATTTTTAAAATAATGATTTTTATTTCCGGCAATATTAATTAATTTAGTTTCAGCTTGAGAAGTCATTTCATAGCCAATAGTATAAATATTAACACCCTTATTTCTTAATTCAGTTGCAATACTATAACTTTCAGTTAATTCATCATTATAATATCTACCATCACCTAAAATAACAACATAATTTTTAGCTGTACTTCCTTCTAATAGGGTTTTTGCTTGTCTTAATGCTAAATATAAATATGAATCTATAGCAACTCTACCAAAATTTACTTTATCAAAATTCGCTGTTGAAAAATTTCTTAAAATTTTAGAAGTTTTATTAAATTTAATTAAAGCCAAACTTACATTTTCGTTTTTATCAAAAGTTCTAGCAAAACTTTTAGCACCATTAGGAATATATGGTTTACAATTCTTATTTGTAACTCCTCCCTTTACTCCATCATTATAAAAATAAACAACTGAACTAGAAGCATCAACAACTACAACTATTTTAACATCTTTTTTTACCGTTTTAATTGTATTATTGCTACCATATACTTTAAAATAAACGTTATAAACACCCAGTTCATTAGTTTTCTCAACCACTTTGACAACCCTTAAATTTTCATCACTTGTAGTAATTTCAACTCTTGTAACAACCCCATTTTCTGTTATTTCTTTACAATTATTATTACTAGGACATCTTAAATCTCCCTTTTTTACCTCATTTGCATTTACAAAAGTAGGAACTAATAATAAAATCAATAAAATTATTTTCTTTTTCATAAGTACCTCAAATTTCATCTTTTTTATTTCTTTTTTTGATAATTATTATTACTAAAATAATTAAAAATACTAACCCAATTAAAGAAATTATTATATATATTTTTTTATTATCTTTATCTAAATCTTTTTTAGAATCATCTTTTATATACTGAGAAAATTCTTGATCAATTTTAAAAAAATCATCTTCTGAAACTTCCATGAATTCTTGACAATATTTAAAATCAGGATAATTTAAACATTTTTCTTTATTTTTATAATAATAATTATTGTAATATGGCAAATCTAAAGTTATTTTTTTTAATAAAGTATTGGTACATAAATTGGTAGTATAAGAATATATTGAAAATTCTAAATGAGCACCTTCTTTTAAATTAGTATTATCAAATGAAGAAATATCTGTTAAACCATTAATATTATTATAATATACTTTTAATTCATTATTTAAATTTAAAAAATTAATTGTATAATTTATAGTGGCTATATAATCATCTTGATATAATTCTTTCTCTTGAATTTCATAATTATAATTAATTTTAACATTGTTAGCAAGTTCTTTTAATCTATTCATCTCTTTAGTTGAACATTCATCAATTGCATAAACATTACTTGTTATTAAAAATATAATTATTAAACTTAAATACTTAAATATTTTCTTCATACCTTCTCCTCATTATTATCTATAAAAATTATAACAAAGATAAAATTTATTTACAAGTAATTTTAAATATGTTATGATTATTTTGAGGTGAATATGAAAAAAATATTGACTGTTTTAATTCTTTTATTAGCTGTTAGTGGATGTTCAAGAAATTTAAGTAAATTAAATTTAGAAAAATTAAATAAAAAATTAGATAATAAAGAAACATTTATTTTATATTTAACAGATGAAAGTGATTCTAGTAATACTTTAAAAAATACTTTAACAAGTGTTTTAAAAGATAATAATATTAATGCTTTTTATTTAAACACTGATAAATTAAGTAGTACTGATCAAGATGAACTAAAAAAAGTAATAGCTTATGAAGATAGTAATATAATTATTTTTATTAAAGATGGTAGTGAAAATACGGTTTTAGCTAGAATAACTGATAATTATATATCTAAAGAAAAACTAACAGAAGAATTAAAAGTACAAGGTTATATCAAATAAGAAAAAAGACTTAGTGAATTAAACACTCATTAAGTCTTTTGTTTTATTATCTAACATATTATCAACAAGTTTATTATACTCATTTACTAAATCTTGAATTTTTTCTTCAGCATTTTTTAAAGTATCTTCAGGTAGTTTTGCTTCTTTTAATAATTCAATAGCATCTCTTCTTTGATTTCTAATGCTTACTTTGTTTTCTTCAGATATAGTTTTAGCTTGTTTTACTAATTCTTTTCTTCTATCTTCTGTTAACATAGGTATAACAATTCTAATTGTTTCTCCATCATTATTAGGAGTAAAACCTAAATTAGCTTCAAAGATAGCTTTTTCAATAGCACTTAAACTAGATCTATCAAATGGTTTAATTAAAAGTTGACGAGCTTCAGGAACTGATATAGTTGTTAAACTTTTAAGAGGAGTCATAGAACCATAATAATTAACCATAACACCATCTAACATAGAAGGATTAGCTCTTCCGGCATTAATATGTTTAAATTTTTCTTCTAAGCTAACTAATACTTTTTTTAAACCTGCTTCTAATTCATTTATAATCTCTGTTTCCATAAAATTCCTTTCTAAAATCATTTTAACATAAATATTTTAAATAAACAATCATATCATATTTTTTCTTATAAAAGTTTTTATATTTTTATCTAAATAAACACCTATTTTACATGGAGCAACTATTTTTACAAAGCCAAGACCATAGATACAAAAATCTTCATTAAATTTAAGGGAATATTCTTGATAAAAATTATTTTTTAAATGTTCTCTTTTTATATTAACTCTTTTAACTTTTATACTATTAGGAATATATAAAGTAAAACTATTTCTATCACCTTCTAAGTAATCTATTCTTAAAAAGTCTCCTATCAATAAACTAGAATTTCTTCCTATTTGATAAGTTTTAGGTTTTATTTCGGTTTTAGTATTTAAAATTTTATAATACTTTGTTCCTAAATAATTAATAATATTTCCGTTTTCTATTATTCCAGGAGTATCTATTAAAGTTAATTTCTTATTAACTTCAACTTTTATCTTAGCAAGAGTTGTTTCAGGCATATTAGAAGTTGTAAGAATTGGATTTGTATCTGAATAATTAGTAATTATTTTATTAATAATACTACTTTTACCAGCATTGGTTTCACCTACTAAATATACTTCATTACTAGTTTTATATTTAAGTATTTTTTTATAAAGTTCATCAAAGTTGTGATTATTTAAAGTACTAATAATAACATAATCTTTAAAATTATATTTTTCTTTTAAATAATTAATTATCTTTTCATCTTTAACACTTTTAGGTAGGGAATCTCTTTTATTTAAAACTAAAATAACATTGTTATTTAAATAGTTAAGTATTTTTTCTAAATCATCATTTATATTTAAAATATCAACAACATATAAAACTAAATCTTTTGTTTTAGAAATACTTTTTAAAATTTTTAAATAGTCATCTGAATTACTATTAATACTTTCAGCTATTCCATAGTTTTTTACTTTAAAACATCTCATACAATAATCATTATCAAGACTTGGTGTATAACCTAAATTTAAAATATTATCACTTTGTAATTTAACCCCACATCCAATACATTTTTTAATCTTTTTCATAGTAATTACCTCTTATTATTCCATTTTTTAAATTTATTTTCTTTTCAATTAGGCGATTTATTTTACTTACTTTAAAATCAATATCTAATGGATCTACTAAAATTGTATAAATACCTAATCTATTACCTCCAAAGATATCAGTTAATATTTGATCACCTATAATAGCCATTTTATTATAGTCTAAATTATAATCATTTTTAATTTTTATAAAAGATTTTTTAGTTGGTTTTAAACTAAAAGTATAAAAAGGAATATTTAATCCTGAACAAAACTTTGAAACTCTTTTTTTCTTACTATTACTTGCAATTACTATTTGAAAGTTAGTAGCAAGATTGGTTAAAAAATTACTAGTTTCCTCATTGATAACAGTTTCATCTATACTTCCTAAAGTATTATCAAGATCAAAGATAAGAAGTTTTATTCCAGCTTGTTTTAATTTATTATAATTAATGATAAAGATGTTTTTTTGATACATCTTAGGTATAAATATTTTCATATAATTCCTTTCTAATTATTATTTAAGTATTCTTTAAGATTAATAGCTATATCATATGGTAAGTATTTTTCAAGTTCTTCTATGGTTGCTTCTTTAATTTTCTTTAAAGAATGAAATTCTTTTAATAGTTCTTTTCGTCTTTTAACTCCAATTCCAGGAATATTTTCTAACATACTTGCAAGATCACCTTTGTTTTTAATGGTTCTATGGTAAGTAATAGCATAGTTATGAACTTCTTCTTGAATTTTAGATAAGAATAAAAACAAATTACTAGTTTTTGGTATTTCAATTATTTCTAAATTAGAATTAATTAAAGCTCTAGTTCTATGCTTATCATCTTTTACTAAACCAATTACTTCAATTTCTAAGTTTAATTCAGTTAAAATATTTTTAGCAACTTCAATTTGAGTTTTACCTCCATCAACAATTATTAAATCCGGACGGGTTAAGTTTTCAACTAATACTTTTTGATATCTTCTATAAATTACTTCTTCCATTGCTTTTAAATCATTGCTAGCATCTAAATCAATTTTATATTTACGATACTCATTTTTAAGAGGCAAAAAGTCTTCAAAGACAACCATTCCTGAAACGTAAAAAGTTCCAAATAAATGAGAATTATCAAAAGCTTCTATTCTTCTTGCTGATTTAATATTTAAAAGACTTGCTAATTCCCTAACAGCTTCTAATCTTTTTTCTTCATCATTTTTAATAGTTTTTTCTCTTGCTTCTAAGTATATCTTAGCATTTTCATAAGCAAGATCTAATAATTTTTTCAAATCTCCTTTTAAAGGCGTACGTACTTTAATATGAAAATAATCTTCTAATATCTTAGCATCAATAGTATCAGGAACTAATATTTCTTTTGGTAAAATATGTTTATCATAGAAATTAATAATATATTCAATAATATTTTCTAATTTATCAATTCCTTCAATTATCTTTTGGTGTCTTTCAAAAAGAGTACCAGATCTAATAAAAAATACTTGAATTGCTAGATAAGAATCATGTTCATAATAATTAAATATATCAAGATTAATATCTTTATTTAAAACAATTGTTTGATTTTTTAAAGTTATTTTAATATCATCTATCATATTTTTATATTCTAAAGCTTTTTCAAAGTTCATTGTATTACTTGCTTGTAGCATCTTTTCATTTAATTTTTTTAAAATACTTGTATTATCTCCATTTAAAAAAGAAGTTATTTCATCAATCATTTGTTTTAATTTATCTAAATCAACTTCATTTTTACAATAACCTAAGCATTCTCCTAAATGGTAATATAAACAATAATCTTTTTTTAAAGTTTCACATTTTCTTAAAGGATAAAGCCTATTTAACATTGATACAGTTCTTTTAGCTGATCCAACATTAGGAAATGGTCCATATAAATTACTTTTATTTTTCTTTAAATTAACATTTCTAACTATTTTTAAAGTTGGATATTTATCTTTAGTTAATTCAATATAAGGATAACTTTTATCATCTTTAAGTAAAATATTATATTTAGGATTATATTTTTTTATTAAAGTAATTTCTAAAATTAAACTTTCTAGTTCAGACTTAGTAACAATATATTCAAAGTCATGAATTTCACTTACTAATTTTTTAGTTTTACCATAAACATTTCTTGTAAAATAACTTTTTAAACGTCTTTTTAAATTTTTGGCTTTTCCAACATAGATAATATTATTGTTTATATCTTTCATTTGGTATGAACCAGGTAATTCTGGAACTAATTTAAGTTTTTCCTTAAACATAGCTTCTCCTAGTTATTTTTAATTATTTTATAAATTTCTTCAGCTGCTTCATGAGATTTATTATCTTCATTTACAACAATATATTTATAGATATCTTTGTTTTCTAGTTCACTTTTAGCAGTTTCTAATCTTTTCTTGATGTTTTCTTCCGTTTCTGTTCCTCTTCCACGAAGTCTATTTTCTAGTTCTTCTATACTTGGAGGAGCTATAAAAATACCAAGAGCTCCTTGATAGTTATTCATAACTTGTTTATAACCATTTATATCTATTTCTAAGATAACATCTCCTGTTTTTAAATGTTCTAATACTTTACTTTTTAAAGTTCCATAGTATTTACCAGTTCCATATTGGTTGTATTCTAAAAAGTCGCCTTCTTTAATTTTACTCAAGAATTCTTCTTCTTTGATAAAGTAATAACTAACCCCATCAACTTCCCCTTCTCTTATATCACGAGTTGTTGCTGAAATTGATAAGTAAACTTTATCTTTATTTTCTTCATATATTTTTAGTAATTCTTTTACAACAGTTCCTTTTCCAGCTCCACTTGGACCTGAAATAATAATTAATTTATTCATATAATTTCCTTTCTATTTGTCTATATCTAAAACTATTACAGTTGCCCCGGGATTAAAAAAATCTCGTTTAAATTCTTTGACACGTTTATCATGTTTTAAATGTTCATGAAGACTTTTTCTTAAAATATCTGATCCTAATCCATGAACTACAACAATTTTAGAATTTTTTAGTACTATATTATCATTTATGAATTCATCAGTCAAGATAATAGCTGATTCTTTATACTCCCCATGTAAATCAAGAGTTGGTAAATTATCTAACATAGTTAATCACTTCCTCTAAGCTTGGAATAGAATATCTTCCACCTACTCTTAAAACTGAAATACCACTTGTAATATTAGCAAGTTCCATAGCATCTAATAAGTCATAACCATGGCTAATAAAATATAATAAAGAAGCATGATAAATATCTCCAGCTCCTGTTGAATCAACTGCTTTTACTTTTATGGCTGGAACTAATTTATATTCATTATTAATTTTGGTAAAAGATCCTAAACTTTCAAGGGTAATAACAATTGTTTGATTTTTAAAATCAATTGCCAATCTATCATATACTTTTTTAATAGAATCAAGATCATTATAATCTAAAGGTAGGCCTGTATACTCTCTAGCAAAGTCATTTGAACATACTAAATAATTAACCATTCCAGCTAAAGTAATTACTTCTTTTGTGCATTTTCCAGCATCTATCATAGAAATACATGAATGATTTTTTAAATAAGCAAGGGAAGTTTCATATTCATCACCATCAATTAATAAATAATCAAAGTCTTCTTTAATTTCCATATCTTTTAATTTATTATTTGGATCTTTATTTGTTAAAATAGTTCGACTACCATTTTCTAAATTAGCCAGAATATAACTACAAGTTGTATAAATATCAGTACTTTCTTGTAAATATTTTAAATCTACTTTAACACTTAAAAATTCTTTTTTTACTTTTTCACCATAATAATCTTTTCCTATTACTCCTGAAAAAGAAGTACAAACTCCCCATTTGCTTAATAAATAAGCTCCATTTGCAGATGGCCCTCCCCCACATTCAACCGTTCTTTCTTGAAGTCTTATTTTTTTATTTTCAATAGGATATGATTTAAGTTTTAAAGTAATATCATATGCAGCATGCCCAATACATAATATTTTCATACGTTCTCCTTCTCTAAAAGAATTGTAATTGGTCCATCATTTATTAAAGATACTTCCATCTCGGCTCCAAATATACCAGTTTCAACTGGAACAAATTTTTTTAATTCCTGATTAAATAAGTCATATAATTTAACTGCTTCTTCTCCATTTAAAGCTTTAATATAAGATGGGCGATTACCTTTTTTCGTATCAGCATATAAAGTAAACTGAGAAATACTTAAAATACTTCCCTTTATATCTAAAATAGATTTATTCATAACTTTATTTTCATCATCCATAATTCTTAAATTAATTATTTTCTTTACCATATAATTAATTATATCTAAGTTATCACCTTCTGTAAAAGATACTAATAGCATATAACCATAATCAGTTTTACCAACCACTTTTTTATTAACTTTAACATTTGCTTCTTTTACTCTTTGTACAACTACTCTCATTTTAAGCCCTTTCTATATTAGTAATATATTCTTGTTTTGATAAAACCTTTATAATATTTTCTAAATCAGCTGTTGATTTAACATATAAAGATATTTTATAATTAAATTTTAAATTATTTATATAAGTTGTTGCATTATTAATAGTTATACCTATACTTGAAATTTTTCCAATTAAATCAGTTAAATGACTTATATGATCATTAGTATAAATATTAAGTCTAGTAAGATATAAATTTTTAACTTGGTCATTCCAACTAACATTTACTAATCTATCACCTTTAATGTTATGACATTTCTTTCTATGAATAGTAATTCCTTTATTTTTAGTAATAAACCCTACTATTTCATCACCTGGAATAGGATTACAACACGAAGCAATATTAACATGAATATCACTAATACCGGAAACATGAATATCATAATTATTTTTTAATTTTATTTCTTTTTCTAAAACATTAGTTTGTTTACTTGGATTAATAATATCAAAAACCGTTTTAGGAGAAAATTTATTATTACCAAGATCTAGGTATAATTCTTTTAAATCTTTACATTTTAATTCTTTTAAGATTTTAGAAACATTTTTTTCTTTAAAAAACTCAACTTGGCTTACATTTTTCTTTTTTAAATATTTTAATAAAGAATTTTCTCCAAAAGAGATTACTTCATCTTTTCTTTCTTTAACAAAATAAGATTTTATTTTATTTTTAGTTTGATTTAATTTAGCAATTTTAAGCCATGATAATTTAGGTGAACTAGTTTTACTTGTATTAATTCTTACAACATCATTATCTTGTAAAACATAGTTTAAGGGAACTATTTTATTATTAACAATAGCACCTATCATTTCTTCTCCAACTTTAGTGTGAACTTTATAAGCAAAGTCAATAGGAGTTGCGCCATTTGGTAGTTCTATAACATCACCTTTAGGAGTAAAAACATAAATATTACCATGCATTTTTTCATCTTTAAATTCTAAATAAGCATTATCATCACTTGCTTTTTGTTGATAATTATCAATTACTGTTTTAAAAAATTCTAGTTTTTGATCGGTTGATGATAAAGTAGCAGCACTTCTATTTTCTTTATATGACCAGTGGGCAGCAAGACCATTCTCGGCTACTTCATTCATTTCAAAAGTTCTTATTTGAATTTCAAATAAAGTATTGTTAACTCCAAAAACGGTTGTATGAAGAGATCGATAACCATTGCTTTTAGGCATAGCTATAAAATCTTTAAAACGTTTAGGAATTGGTTTAAACTTAGCATGTAAAAGTCCTAAAACATGATAACAAAGTATTTCGGAATCTACCATAATTCTTAAAGCAAACAAGTCATAGATATCATTAAATTTTCTTCCTTTATCAAGTTTATTGTAAATACTATAAATACTTTTACTACGACCTTTTATTTCATAATTAATATGATTTTCATCAAGTATTTTTTTAACTTCTAAAGTCATATTATTAATTAATTTATCTCTTTCTTTCTTAGTACTATTAAGTTTTTCTACAATATCAAAATAAACATCTGGTTTTAAAGTTTTTAAACTTAAGTCTTCTAGTTCACTTTTAATTTTATAAATACCTAAGTGATGAGCTATTGGAGATACAATTTCTAAGGATTCTTTAGCATATTTCTTGGCATCTTCTCTTTTTAAACGATTGATATGACGCATATTCATAACTCTGTTAGCTAGATTTATCATGATAACTCTAACATCTTCACTCATTCCAACTATTACTTTTTTATAATATTCAACTAAATAATCATTCTCAGTTGAATAAATAATTTTATCTAATTTATAAGCTCCCATGGAAAGACTAACTACTTCACTAGAGAACTCTTCTTTTAAAGAAGTTTCAGATACTTTTTCAAGTACTAATAAATGATATAAAAAGCTAGCAGAAATTGTTTCCATATCAGCATATACAGTTGTTAAAATACTAGCTATTTCTAAATAATCATTTAAAGTATTTAAATCATCTATATAATTTTTAACATAATTAAAACTTTTGGTAATTAATGTATAATCAGTTAAATTAATATACGTTTTTAGCATATTAATAATACTATCTATTGTTAAGTTATTATTGTTCATAAACACCTCTATCTGTATTTATTTTATCAAAATATAGGTTTAAAGTAAATAAAAATAGGAACAAAGTCCTATTTATTACAATCAGTTGTACAAACATTTTTCCCAGTTTCAGAAAACATTTTTTCTAATTTTACTTTTAAGCCGTTTAAATCTTCATTTTTCCAATATTCCTCTGGGGTTTCATAACCTTTGGTATCTTTAGAAGTTTCAGAATCACAGTCAATTATTTTACCATCTTTAACAGCAATAACTAAAGGAACGTATACTCTTTTTTTACCTTCTTCATCATAATCTAGATAATCATTTAAAATACTTACTATTTCTTGATACTCTTTGGTATTATTTTTTCTTATCTCAAGAACATTTAAATAATATACTTTGCTAACATTTGTTTTTTTAGCAATTTCTTCTATATAACCAACATAGCCTTGGCACCAAGGGCATTCTGGAAAACCTAAATAAACAACTCCGGTTCCATGTTTTAATATTTCTATTATTTCTTTATCAGTTTTATAAACAAATGGATTATCTTTAGAAACGTTTGTATATTCTTGACTAAATTTTATACTATCACTTACCTCTTCATTATCAGTTGCTCTTAAATAACCAAAACCAATTATCCCTAAAACAGCTATTACAATAATGGCTGCTATAATATCATTTTTATATTTCATATTTCCCTCCAACATTTAAAATTATAAAATATTTTTCTTAATAAGACAATAAATTAGAAGTTGAATAACTAAACTTAAAGTTGAATTAATTACAATTATTCATATTTAAAGGGATTTTATGATTAATTGTTTTGCCATTAATATCAGTAGCTTCTATTTCTAGAAATAAAGAATTTTCTTCATAATATTTACAAGATTTAGAAAAATAATCTACTTTAAATTCAACTTTTTTTAAGAATTCTTCTAAGGTTATTGGTTTTTTTCCATAATTATATTTACTTAATGCTGTATTGGTATTACCATGAGATTCATATAAAGTACATAAAATACTTTGATAACTAGTTTTATCAAGTTCATCACCACAATAAGTAATATTTGTAATATAGATAAATGATTTAGTTGAATTATAAGCAATTGAACCAGATATGTTAAAGTTAGAACAATTACTTGATAAAGTTTTAAAAACAAAATCATCTTTTTTAGTTAATTTAAAGAGAAAAAATATACTTAAAATAATAACAAGAATAGTGCCAAGAATTAAAAATAAGTTTTTTTTAGTTATTCTTGGTTTACTAACTAAGTCTTGATTAGTTTTTTCATTTATTTTTCCATCTAATAAATCATTTATATTTATATTAAAGTCATCAGCTATTTGTTTTAATAAATAAATATCAGGTAAATTATAACCTCTCTCCCATTTACTAACGGCTTGAAAACTAACATTATATTTAAGTGCAAATTCTTTTTGGGTTAAATTATTATCTATTCTTAGTTTTTTTATTAAAGAACCTATTTTCTTTTGATCCATATCTACTCCTTAATCATTTATTATTATATCATGATTTTATTTATTTGATAGTATTTTTTAATTTAAGTATATGAGAAAAAATGCACAATATTTTAATAATTTTGTGCATTTTTACATTTTTTTAGGTCATTTTGCACAATGGTTGTGCATTTTTTTGCGTTTTTATTTATTCTTTTCCTACAAATACATCATATATTTCTTTATAACAATAAGCTAATTTAGCATAATTTTGATCAGGAACCAATATTTTTAATTTTACTAATTCTTCTATTAAATTAGAAATTGTGTTTCTAGAAACACCGGTTTCATCTTCAATTTCTTTTTTAGTAAATACAATTTGATGAAACATAGCTGGCATTATTCTATAAATAGCCGTACTATTTAAGCTTTTAATTAATTGTAAATCTTTACTATAAATTTCTTTTATTCTATTAATTTTTGAAATATAGTTATTACATTGTTCTATAACACATTGCAAAAAGAATTTAATAAAAGCTACCATATTACCTTTTCGACTTTCATTTAAAAATTTATTATAACTTGGTTTATAAATTTCTATTACTTCTGATAAAAATAAAATTGGAGTATCTTTAGTTAAAGATGCTAATTGAAGAGGAATTAAAGCTCTTCCTAATCTACCATTTCCATCACGATAAGCATGAATAGTTTCAAATTGAGAATGAGAAATTGCTAAATTAATAAAGATGGGATCTATATATTCATCATTCATATAATTAAATAAATTTTCTAAAAGTCCTGGAACATCTTCAGGAACTGGTGGTATAAAAATTGCTTCATTTATACTACAACCTTTTGGACCAATCCAATTTTGAATATCTCTTATTTTTCCTGGTTCTTTATCATTACCACGCACACTATTTAATAAAATTTTATGAATTTTGTTTAAAAATACTAAATTTATCTCTTTACCATCATCTAAATATTCTTTAGCATAACTTATTACTTCTTTTAAATTTTGAATTTCACTTGTATCATCATTTTTAGGCATATATTTAAGATAATACATATCATCTTGTGAAATTTGAATGCCTTCAATTTGAATAGATTTTACACTTTCACTTAAAATAATTGAATCTAAGAAAAACTTAGAATCAAAATTAGTGTTTTTTAAAAGAGTTTTGTATTCACCATATTTTTGATTAGCCTCAGCAAGTAGAGTTAATAATTCTTTATCTATTTTGTATTCAATAGGTAATTTTTGAACTTTCATTGGTTCCATTTAAATCATCTCCTAAAGTAATAATATCATAAAAAGAAACTATTTCAAAGAAAAAATGCACAATATTTCAAGAATTTTGTGCATTTTTGTATTTTTTTAAACCATTTTGCACAATGATTGTGCATTTTTGATACTTTTGAAGTTATTTTTGCACAATCATTACACTTTTTTATCTATTTTTTAAAATTAAAGTTTTTACGTCATTTTCTAGTTTTTCTAATATTTCTTTAGAAGAATAATCATTATATTTTATTCTTTTACCAAAACTTATTTTCATATCATTTTTATATAATTTATAACTACCAGTGATACTAAAAGGAATGATATCACTTTTACTTTTCTTAGCTATTACAATAGTACCTAGTTTAAAAGGTAAAATTAAGTCATTACTCCGATTAAAGGTACCTTCAGGAAATATTCCTAAAATTTCTTCTTGTTCTAGGTAAGAAATAGATTTTTTTAAACAATTTATATCATTGCCATCTCTTTTAGCTGGAATTGCTTCTACTTTTTTCATTAAAGGACATAAAACTGATTTAAATAATTCTTCTTTACAAACAAAATGAATTGGTCTATTAATTGCAAATTGTAAAATTAAAGGATCAAAGTTAGAAGCATGATTACCTGCTAATATTATTCTTTTATCATCAATTTCTTCTTCAAAACTAACAGTTGGATTAAACATCATCTTAATTAAACCATGATTTATTTTAGTTAATACCTGATTTTTCATTTTTTCTCCTTTTTCTAAAAATAACTATTACACCTATTATTGTAATCAAAGCAACAAATAAATAAGAATATTTTTTCAAGACTTCATTAATTACTAAGAAATTATCTCCTACAACATAACCAATTACAATAATAACACTATTCCAAACTAAAGAACCTATGATTGTATAAAGTAAAAACTTTATAAAAGACATTTTAAAAATACCAGCTGGAAGAGATATTAAACTTCTTAAAATAGGAATACATCTACATATTAAAACACTTATATTACCCTTTTTATTAAACCAATTAAAAGATAAATCAATATCTTTTTCCTTTAAGTTTAAAAATCTTAAAGCCTTGCTATTAATAAGTTTAATTAAAGTATTTTTATTTAATAAACTAGATAGGTAATAAAGAAGAATTCCGCCTAATAAAGATCCAAGAGTTGCAAATATAATCATTATAAAAATATTTAAATTGGTTTTAGTAATTAAAAAACCAGATGCTAAAAGAATTAATTCGGATGGTATAGGAGGAAAAATATTTTCTAAAAATATTAAAACTAATACTCCTATATAACCATAACTATTTGTAAAACTAATAATAAAATCATTCATATCAGTTAATAATATGTTAATTATTTAATAGTATTCTTTAAATAATTTAAGATAAAGAAACTAGAAAGTGATAATAAAATTATACTAAGAGTTAAAATAACTTCATTTTTATTTAATAAAGTATTAGGTACTTCGATTTTTTCATTAGTAAGAACTATTTCTATTACTTCTAAATCATTTGTTATATCAAAGTAATGCTTCTCATTATCAAGAACATAACCATCTAAAGTTTCTTTTTCAAGTAAATAATAAGAACCATACCAAAGAGGTATTTCAACTATACCATTACTATCAGTTTTTACTTCATTAATTAATTCATCATTTAAATTATAAATAGAAAATATTACTCCTTCTAAAGGTGTACTTGCTACTTTATTAACTTTTAAAAGCTTTAAATAACCTTTTATTTTTTCATTATAGAATTGCAAATTTAAATCTTTATTAGTTATTTCAAATTTTAAGGGTTCTAAATTAACTTTATAACCAGGTATTATTTGATCTAATTCAATTAATTCATATTCTCCAAGAGGAAGTAAATCGGTTTCAAATTCTCCTTTAGCATTAGTTTCATATATTTTATCTAAATAAATATCTCTAGTTAAATCTAGAATTTTAAATTTAATTCCGGCTAGATTAATTTTTATATTAGAATTACTTTCTATTTTTTCAACTTTTACTTGTTTTTTTATTAATTTTTCATAGACTTCTAAACTTACTTTTAAATTATTTTCATCTATTATAAATTTATAGATAGTTGGATCTAATTCATAACCAAGACTTGGTTCTAATTCTTTTAATAAATAAGTTCCTAGTTCTAAGTTATTTAAATAACATTTACCTAGTTTATCAGTTGTAATTATTTTAATTAAATTATTATTTAAATCATATATACCATATTTAGCATTTTCTAAACTAGTATTTTTAATTACTTTAGTTGATTTAGTATCATAATCTAATTTTTGTAAAGTAAATTCACCACTTAATACTTCAATATTTATTTTAAATTCTATATCATCAGTATATCTTAATTTAGCTAATTTTTGACTTTTATTATCAAGAGATATAAATAAAGTATTTTTATTATTATCATATCTTTTCTTTCTTAAAATTAAATATTTTAAATCCTTATCTTTTGTTTTAATTATTAATTTATTATTTTTTATAGTAGCATCTTTAGTATTAATAATTTCATATTCAGATAAAATATTATTAGTATCTTCAAGAATTAATTCTTTATTTAAATAACATTTTATTTTATCTTTGATATTAGGTTTTAAATCATGTTTTTTTATTAAATCTTTTATTTCATTTTTATAGGTATCAATATTGATTAAATTACCATAACCATATCTTTCTGTGTAGAATTCTATATTACTAACTCCTAAAGTTTCCCAGATCAATTCTTGAGTTGCAAGCAAATATTTAACATCTGTATGATTTGGATATTCATAACCGTAATAACCTATTAATTCTAATAATTTCTTCTTATCATCTGATAGATTAAAATCTTTAAAGGTGCCTTCTTGATAATTATAATTATAGATTTGATAACCAGGTTCAATACAATAAACTACTTCTTTATCTAATAAATACTTAGGAAACAAGTAAGATGAATAAACTCCATTAATTCTTCTAGTATAATAAATTCCTTCTTGATATTCGATTTCTAATTTTTTAGTTTTTTCTAAAGCTTTAACATTTAAAGTTAGAAAAATAAGACTAATTATTAATAAAACATTTTTAATTATTTTCATATATTCCTCCCAAACAAGGAGTACTATATAGGAAAATAGTAGTTATGTCAAGTTTTGTAAATTTACATTTTGTAGACATTTTTGTTTTAAATTTTAAATTTAATTTTTTTAAAAGAATAAAAGTTTTTTTTACTTTTGAATTAGGTATTAAATATTAGTTTTAAAGAATTTTTAAATACAAAAAAGAGAAATAAATTTTTTTTCATTTTAATTTATTTTCTCTTGTAATTTTATTATACCAAAAAGTCTTTTATAAATAACGTTTTAGGTATTCAACTTCATTTTCTTGCATAGCAACAAATTCTTGGATTAAATCTCTTACATCTTTGGTTATTTCTTTATTATTAAGTAATTTAACTCCTTCTATTATACCCATGTTAGTACCTTTTAAAAGTAATTCAGCTATTTTAGAATCTGATTTATCAGTTAAAGTTTTCATTTCTATGTCATAATAGGTCATGGCTTTAGTTAAAGAATTTGTTTTATGAGGTTCTTTTTTCTCATTGTACTTTGGATATAGTTCTTTTACTTTTTCAGTTATTTCTTTATATTTAAAATAATCTGTTTCTAGTAATTTCTTAAGTTTTTTGTTTTCTACTTTATCAAGTATATATAAAATAGCATCTATTCCCATACATGCACCTTTGTTTAGTTCATCTAAACTATTTACATTGTCCTTCATTTTATCACCTTTTATAGTATGAGCTAAATATGAAAAAAAATTACTAGAATTTCTAATAATTTTAATTAATCATCTATATCTATTAATTCATATTCTAAATTACCTAGATTAAGTTTAGAAGCAGCATCTAAAATATGTTTACCATTTCTAGTTTCTACTCTTTCAATAAAATGTTCTTTCCCTTGAAAATTAGAATTATAAATTAAATCAAGGCAAGCTTTATCAAGAGCAACCGGATCAGTTGATGCTAGTATTCCTATATCAGGTATACAAGGATCTTCAGCAACACTACAACAATCACAATCAACAGAAATGTTTTTCATAATACTAATATAGACAATATTATCTTTAAAATAATTAATAATGGAACTAGCAGCATCAGCCATACTTTCTAAAAATTTATCTTGACTAGCAATATTATCACATAAAACATCTTGACTTTTGACTTTACCAGCTGAGTGAATATAACTTTTACCATTTGAAGAGGCAAAGCCAATAGAAAGTTGCTTTAGAGCGCCTCCATAACCTCCCATAGGATGACCTTTAAAATGTGATAAAACTAAACATGAATTATATTTTTCTATATTTTTACCAACATAATTTTTCTTAATTACTAAGCCATTTGGAATTTCTAATTCAAGATCTCCTGTGCTATCTAGAATATCAGTTTCAAAAATATTAAAACCATGTCTTTCAAGTAATTTTAAATGTTTACTTGTTTCGTTTCTTTCTCCTCCATAAGCTGTATTACATTCAACTACTACTCCATCTAAATAGTTAACTAAATCTTTATAAAAATCAGGTTTTATATAATTTTGATTACCTTCTTCTCCTGTATGAACTTTAATTGCTATTTTAGGTTCTAAGTTAACATTTAGTTTTTGATAAAGTTTTATCAAGTTTTCTGGTTCAATTTTTTTAGTAAAATAAACTATTGATTTCATTTAATACCTCCATTTTATTTTTTAATTTTTACCTTATTTATTTTCACTTTTTTATTTTTTATCTTTTTATATTTTGTTGTTCTTACATTTTTATATTTTAATAATTTAATAATTAATTGATTTTAAATATTTAACTTTAGCTATAACTATTTTTTAATTATTAACTATTTTTCTTCTTTGTTAGCTAACTCATATAATTTTTGAATTGTATTAAAAGTTCTAATTGTAATATAATTTTTAACATAAGTACTTGCTGTTTTAATCCACCAATTACTTTTTTGATAATTATTTAAATCAAAAGACCAATAAATAACATTTTTAGAAGGAGTAATTTTATCATATTTGCTAGGTTCTCCAATTTCTTCTAATATTTTTTCATAAGTAATATTTTTTAGAAAGATTAAATTATAATAAGCGTTTTTATCTTTAGTTAAATAATAAGTTGGACTATTTAAATAGATTTCTTCTAATTCTTTTAAATTTAAAATAAAAATTGGTATCTTTAAATTAAATTTAGTCTCTAGAATTTTAGTAAATAAATTTGTTAATTCTTCTTTATTTAAATCAGTTTCTAATATTATATTGCCACTATTTAAATAAGTTATTACATTATTTAGATTATTTTTTAATAGTTCTTCTTTTAAAGTTTTTCATATCAACTTTATTTTTACCACTTATATTTATTCCTCTTAATAAAACAATATATTTCATAGTTCTCCTTTATTTGATTTTTTTATAGTTGTTTTTTTAAGTTTACATTTTTATTTTATTGTCATATTGTTCTAACACAATGTTATTGTATCATATTTTTTTATTATATATAAAAAAACTAACATTTTAAAGTAATTTATTTTATATTTTAGTTTTACTTTAAGGTTAGTTTTATTTAAACTCTTATGAGTTATTTATAAAGTGGTGCTAAAAACAGGATTCGAACCTGCGACCTATCCCTTACGAGAGGATTGCTCTACCAGCTGAGCTATTTTAGCAAGAAGAAAAGATTAATTTAGGGCATCTTTTCTTGAGAAGTTTAATCTTCCTTTTTTATCATAACCTAGGCATTTAACAATTATTTCATCACCTAGTTTTACAACATCTTCTGTTTTTTTAACATGTTCTTTAGCAAGAGCTGATATATGAACTAATCCTTCACATCCAGGCCAAATTTGAACAAAGCAACCAAATTCTTCAATTTTTACAACTTTAGCATTGTAAACTTTTCCAACTTCTGGTTCTCTTACAATTTCTTCAATCATTTGTCTAGTTCTTTCGATTATTTCTTTATCTGTATGATAAATAATAACTCTACCATCATCTTCAAGATCAACTTTAACAGCATTCATATCAGTTACACTTGTAACATTGCTTGCTTCAAGAATAATTTTGGTAATCATTTCTCCACCTTTACCAATTACATCTTTAATCTTATTTGGATTAATCATGAATGTAACAGTTTTTGGAGCATATTTAGATACTTCTTCTCTTGGTTTTTCAATTTGTTTTGCCATTACATCAAGAATTTGCATACGAGCTTTTTTAGCTTGAGCAAGAGCATTTTTAAGAATTTCTTTTGTAACTCCTTTAATTTTTATATCCATTTGAAGAGCACATATTCCATTTCTTGTTCCTGCAACTTTAAAATCCATATCTCCTAAATGATCTTCCATACCTTGAATATCAGTTAAAATTGTATACTCGTCCCCTGCTGTAATTAAACCCATAGCAATTCCAGCAACGGGAGCCTTGATTGGAACACCTGCTGCCATTAAACTCATGCAACCTGCACAAATAGAAGCTTGGCTTGAAGAACCATTACTTTCAAGTATTTCAGATACTACTCTTATTGTATAAGGGAATTCTTCTTCAGATGGAATAACTTGAGCTAAAGCTCTTTCACCTAATGCCCCATGACCTATTTCACGTCTTCCAGGAGCTCCATATCTACCAGTTTCACCTACTGAGAATGCTGGGAAGTTATAATGTAACATGAATCTTTTTTCAGTTTCTATATCTAAACCATCTAAAATTTGATGTTCCCCTAAAGCTCCAAGAGTTGTAACGGATAAGCTTTGTGTTTGACCTCTTGTAAATAAAGCACTACCATGAGTTCTTGGTAATAAATCTATATCTGTTGAAAGTGGTCTTATTTCATCCATCATACGTCCATCTGATCTTGTATGTTCTAGAACTGTAATATTTCTAAATAATTCATATTCAATACTTTCAAAGATACGAATTACTTTAACTTTTAATTCATTTAAACTATCACTATCTAAATCTTTGTTTGCTTCTTCATATTTTAAAACTAAATTATCTTTTACCTCATCGATTGCAGCATATTTTTCAAGTTTATCTTTGATGCGAAGAGCTTTATCTAAGTCAGCTCTAATTAAATTATCTACATCACTTCTTAATTCATCTTCAATTATTAATTTTGGATAATCCATCTTAGCTAAACCGATTTCTTCAATTATTTCATTTTCAAAACTACATAATTCTTGAATTGCTTTATGACCGAACATTAAAGCATCTAACATATCACTTTCGGATACTTCTTTAGAACCTGCTTCAACCATGTTAATAGCATCCATTGTTCCAGCAACAGTTAAATCTATATCTGATAATTCAGCTTCAGCAATTGTTGGGTTTATAATAAATTCTCCATTAACACGTCCTACTTTAACTCCTGCTATTGGTCCATCAAAGGGAACCTCTGATATACAAGTTGCTAAACTTGAGGCAAACATAGCTGGCATTTCAGGTGGAAAATCTGGATCAACTGATAAAACTGTATTAACAACTTGAACTTCATTTCTAAAATCTTCTGGAAATAAAGGTCGCATTGGTCTATCAATCATTCTAGCTGCAAGGGTTGCTGCTTCTGTTGGTCTTCCTTCTCTTTTAATAAATCCACCTGGAATTTTTCCAACAGAATATAATTTTTCTTGATATACTACCATAAGTGGAAAGAAATCAGATAATAAATTTGCTGTTTGAGATACACAAACTGTTGATAAAACAACTGTATCATTGAAACGAACTAAAACTGCACCATTTGCTTGTTTAGCAAGTTCACCAAATTCAACGATTATCTTCTTTCCGTAAAAATCTTTTTCAAATACTTTTTTCATTCTAACTCCAATCTAACAAAAAATAAAGACACTAAAAATAAGTGTCTACTTTCTTAATCCTAATTTACTAATTAACTCACGATATCTTTTTACATCTTTCTTAGCTAAGTAGTTTAGTAAACTTTTACGTTGTCCAACTTTCTTTAGTAAACCACGTCTTGAATGATGATCGTGAATGTGAACTTTTAAGTGTTCAGTTAAAGCATTAATTTCATTAGTTAAAATTGCAACTTGTACTTCAACAGAACCTGTATCATGTTCATCTCTTTTAAATTCATTAACAATTGTTTGTTTTACATCTTTTGTTAAAGCCATATTATCCTCCTTCTATCTATTCGCTAATTCAAGGTAATGCTTGAGGAAACCCCATTACTTCGAATCAGTAACTACTAATACTATACATGTTTTTTTAGGAATATGCAAGTATTTTTTTGATATTTCTGATATTTTTCTAAAATATTTTTTTAGTTAGATGCCATTAAAAGATAATTTAAAAATCAGTTATTTGTTTTGGTATTAAA
>CAKPFH010000005.1 GCA_934153655.1 uncultured Bacilli bacterium | reverse complement strand
TTTAAAAAAATAATTGCACTTTAAAATAATAGATAATGAATTAAAAGAAGGAAAAACATTATTCCTTCTTAAAAATTAATTATTATTCTTAATCATAAAAGTAGCATATAAAGGTACAGATTTAATTTTAGTATCAGGATTGTAGCCAAAGTCTTTTAAACTTAATCTTATAGCATATTTTGGTTTATATTTATCTATATACATAGTTAAACTTTTAGAATGAGTACTAGTTCCAGATTTTACTTCTATCGGAATAATGCCATCATTTGTATAAATTAAGAAATCAATTTCAGCCGTTTTGTCATTTTTCCAATAATATAAATCAAAACCATTACAAGTTAACTGATTAGCAACATAATTTTCTGTTATAACTCCTCGATATAAAGAAAGATTATCAGTTAAAATATCTTTAATATTAATTTTTAAAATATTATTTAAAACACCAATATCACTTAAATATAATTTAAAAGTGTCATCATCTACAAAACCTTCAATTGGTACATTAGGAACTTTTGCATATTTACATTTTAAAACTAAATTGCTAGCATTTAGCCAATCAAGAGAAGATTCATATTCTCTTTTTCTAGCATCATTTGAAATACTAGAATATTGAAATTTATTAGAATTATTTGCAAGTTGAGAAGGAAGTGAATTATAAGTTCTAACAATTTTTAAATATTCATTTTCGCTTTCAACGTATTTACGCATATCATAAAAGTAAGATTCTACTATATCTTGTAAAATAGAAGTATCATATTTGATATAATTTCCTTGAACATTTATCATATTGTTAACACTTTCAGGCATACCACCAGTAATAAGATAAGTTCTATAAAAATTTAAAGCTTTTTCATGAACAGGGTTTGATATCTGCTTATTATTTAAATAACAATCTTTTATACAATCAATTAAATTATTTTCGTCAAAAGCAATTAAAAATTCTTCAAAATCCATGGGATACATAGTTAACATTTTAACTTTACCAACCGGAAAAGAAGATTTACTTCTTTTTAACTTAACTCCAAGTAAAGATCCTGCAACAATTATTTTAACTTTGTTATGTTCCTCACAAAAATATTTTAACTCTGATATTAGTTTTTCAGATTCTTGGATTTCATCAATAAATAAAATTGTATCTTCCGTATCAAAATCAAAATTTAGTAAAACTTTTAAACGTTTATACTTTTCATCAGAAGTTAAATTTGAATTATATAATTCAATAATATTATCTTCTTTTAATAAATTAACATATTTATAATTTTTAAACTCATTTTTACAGAATTCGTTAATTATATATGTTTTACCACATTGTCTAACTCCAAGAATCATTAATGGCTTTAAATTATTAGTATTATTTTTCCATTTAATTAATTCATCATATATTTTTCTTTTCATAACTCACCAAGATTATATTAGCATTATTTATTAAATAAATCAAGCATTATCACGAAAATTCAAGATAAAATTTGCTATATTATCACGAAAATTCAAGATAAAATTTGCTAAATCATCACGAAAACTCAAGATAAATTTTATTAAATCATCACGAAAAGCTAAGATAAATTCTCTTTATATTCTTAAAAAATATTTAAAATTCTTATTTTCCAAGCTTTTTCTTATAAAAAAAGAAGTATTGCTACTTCTTCAAACTAAATTATTTGAATGGTAAATATGGATTTCAAATAATTAGTTTTTGAAAGAACTTTTTATTTTAACATGGTAAAAGGTAAATGATATTAAAATTTGTTCCTTCATAGGTATTATAGCACATCTTGAGTGAGTTATCAACTCACATATTAACATATTTAAATAATGAGATAATATTTTTGGTGGTAAAATATGGAAATTGAATATGTCGATATATATAAAATTATTAGACATAATATCAAGAAATATCGTAAAGAAAAAGGAATGACCCAAGCCAAACTTGCTGAATTAACTGATTTATCTCACGATTATATAAGGCAAATAGAATCAGACAAAGTAGCTAACACATTTTCGGTTCAAACATTATACGATATTTCACAAGCGTTAGGTGTAGATATAGGTCTTCTATTTCAAAAAGATGATGTAAATAACTCGATTACTAGTTAAAAATGTTGTATAAAAACAAAAATAATATTTTAGTGTTTACAATATTTGACAATTTATCAAAAGTTTGTTATCCTTAAATTGTAGTAATAATGGAAAGGGTTAAATATGAACGAATATGATATAAAAGATCAATTAAAAAAGAAAAATAAAGAAATTTATTTAAATAAACTAAATTTTGATCTTGATAATAATTTAGAAGTTCTAGTTTTGACAATTGATAATCTTTTGAGTTTTATGAAAGATAACTTAGTAAAAAAAATAATTGATATTGAAGAAGATTTTCAAGATAAAGAGAGTATTTTAGAAAATGTTAATATCTTTTTTGAAGCTTATCGTAATAATTTAATGAATATATTAGATACTAAAAAAGTTGATTTACAAAATGTAATAGTAGTTCATGATGATTTAGATGTTTGTAAACAAAATATAAAAGATAATTATCTTACTTTAAAAGAAACATTAGAAACTTTTTCTAAAAAAGAAATAGATAATTTAGTAAAATCTTTGAATAAAGAGTTGAAATCAGAATTTAAGAAAAATCGTTTAAAAGAATATTTAACTACTATTTTTCTTACTAATTTAAATATGAAAGTATTAGATACAATGAAAAATAGAGATATTATCCTTATTAATACGTTTGAAGAAACTTATTTAAAATATTTAGAATTAAATAAAAATACAATTGGAGTTTAATTCTTTTTTAGTATAAACTTCTAATATTTACTAATAATAAAACTGGGTGATTAAATGGCAAGTGGGATAGTAAGAAGAGTTGATTCTTTAGGAAGAGTAGTAATACCTAAAGAAATTAGAAAAGTTTTAAAAATCAAAGAAAATGAACAATTAGAAATAAAAGTAGAAGATGATAAAATTATTTTAAGTAAATATTCAGATATTCATGATTATGATAAAAGTATTAATAATTTAGTTAATGTTATAAAAGACATATCAAATAAAGATATAATAATTACTAATTTAAATAAGATTGTAATAACATCTAAAGATTATAAAGATTATTTAGAAATAGAATTAAATTCTTATTTATTAAATATTCTTGATGATAGAAAAAATATTGAAGAGTTAACTCCAAATAATTTAAAAATAACTGATAAAGAAATAAATGTTAGTTATGTTATTAAACCAATTATAGTCCATGGTGATACAATTGGATTAATTATGATGTTATCTGATACAGATATCTTAAAAAATGATTTAGATTTATTAACTTTATTAGAAAATTATTTAATAAATTATCTTGAATAATTAAAAATAATGTGATAACATATAGACAAATGTGAGGAAGAAATAAGTAAATTAAGATAATTTTAAAGAGAGATTCTTGGGGTGGAAAAGAATTAAAGGACTTAATTGAAAATGGTTTTGGAGCAATTGTATAATCGGGTAACTTCGTTATTAGTAGAGGCATATTATATATGTAAAATAAGGTGGTACCACGAGATCTTCGTCCTTTGGATAGAAGATTTTTTTATGGAGGAATTTATGAAAAAATATATGTATAAACGGATGTGGAGTATTTTTGCTAGATAGCTAATTAAAAAATAAATAAATATAAATGTAATAGAAAAATATAAATAATAAATGGAGGATTTATGGAAAATAAAAAATATTATATAACAACACCTATATATTATCCATCTGCAAATTTTCATATAGGTCATTGTTATACAACTGTAATTGCTGATAGTATAGCAAGATATAAAAAACAAAATGGATATGATGTTTACTTTTTAACTGGAAGTGATGAGCATGGTTTAAAAATTCAAAGAAAAGCTGAAGCTTTAGGAATTACTCCTAAAGAGTATGTTGATAAAATAATCGAAGATGCTAAAGATTTATGGTCATCTCTTGGAATTGAATATGATAGATTTATAAGAACAACTGATCCTGATCATGTTGAAGTTGTTCAAAAAATATTTAAAAAATTATATGATAAGGGAGATATTTATAAAGGAGAATATAAAGGTCTTTATTGTACACCTTGTGAATCTTTTTGGACTGAATCGCAATTAGTTGATGGTAAATGTCCTGACTGTGGTCGTGATGTTGAAGAAGCAAGCGAAGAGGCTTATTTCTTCCGTTTAAGTAAATATCAAGATAGATTAGTAGAATACATTGAAACACATCCTGAGTTTATTCAACCTGTATCAAGAAAAAATGAAATGATTAATAATTTTATTAAACCAGGTCTTGAAGATTTATGTGTATCACGTACTACATTTAACTGGGGTATACCTGTATCTTTTGATCCAAAACATGTTATCTATGTATGGATAGATGCTTTATCAAATTATATAAGTGCTCTTGGTTATTTAACTGAAGATGATTCTAAATTTAAAAAATACTGGCCTGCTGACTTACATATTGTTGGTAAAGAGATAGTAAGATTTCATACAATTATTTGGCCAATTCTTCTAATGGCTTTAGATTTACCTTTACCAAAACAAGTATTTGGTCATGGATGGCTTGTTATAAATGGTGGTAAAATTTCCAAAAGTTTAGGAAATTATAAAGATCCAAGAGAATATATTGCTACTTATTCTAAAGATGCAATAAGATATTATTTATTAAGAGAAGTACCATTTGGATCAGATGGAACATTCTCAGAAGACTTATTGGTTAGTAGATATAATACAGATCTTGCTAACACTGTTGGTAATTTAGTTAATCGTACTTTATCAATGCTTACAAAATATTTTGATGGCATAATTGTCAAATCTGATGTTAAAACTGAATTTGATGATAGCTTAATAAGTCTTGTTGAAAGTACAAAAGTTAAAGTTGATGAATATATGGATAAATTGGAAATACCAGAAGCTCTTGATTCTATCTTTGAAATATTTAGAAGAAGTAATAAATATATAGATGAAACTACTCCTTGGATACTTGCTAAAGAAGAAAATAAAGATAAATTAAAAACTGTTCTATATAATTTAATTGAAAGTATTAGAATAGGTGCAATTCTTTTATTACCTTTTATTCCTGATACTGCAAATGAAATATTAAGACAAATTAATACTAAGAATATAACTCTTGATACAATTACTTTTGGTTCTTTAGAAACAGATATTCATATAAATGATTTTAAACCAATATTCATGAGAGTAGAAAAAGATGAAAAGTAATTATTTAACTGACACTCATTTTCATCTTGATTTAGAAGATGATATTGAAGGCATTTTAAAAAGAGCCTATGAAAACGGAGTTAATAACTTTATAATATCAGGATGTGATTTAAAAGGTATTAAAGAAGGACTTGAAATAATAAATAAATACCCAGTTTATTTAACCATAGGAATTCATCCTGATGAAATAGATGAGTATGATGAAAATACGATTTCCTATTTAGAAGAATTAATTAAAAATAATCCTAAAATAATAGGAATAGGTGAAATAGGACTTGATTATTATCATAATAAAGATAACAAGCCTGAACAAATTAAATTATTTAAAGATCAATTAGATTTAGCAAAAAAATTAAATTTACCAGTTGTTATTCATTCAAGAGATGCTTATTTAGATACTTTTAATATTTTAAGTGAATATGATTTAAAAATTACAATTCATTGTTTTAGTGGTTCTTTAGAAGTTGCATCTTCTTATATTAAAAGAGGTTATTTATTAGGAATAGGAGGAGTATCAACTTATTCAAATACTAATTTAACAAGTGTATTAAAAGATATTCCTTTAGAAAATATTGTTTTAGAAACTGATAGTCCTTATCTAACTCCTGTACCTTTTAGAGGTCAAAAAAACGAACCTAAAAATATTAGTATTATAGCAGCTAATCTTTGTTCTATTAAAAATATTAGTATGAATGAATTAATTGAAATAACTAATAATAATATAAAAAAGCAATATAATTTAGAAGAAATAGCAAATTGACTATTTCTTTTTTCGTTTGACTAATTAATTAGAAAGTGCTATTATTTTTATTGTAGAGGTGTTGCCTTTGAGAACTAAGAAACAAGCGAAAAGTTTAAAAGTTTACTTTTCTAGTTTATTTTTAATAATATTTCTTCTCTTTGTAATAGCAACTAGTAATACTGAAAATAGTTTTGTCGCTAATAATGAAAACAATGTTAAAGCTATTGAATCATCAAGAGTAAATGCCAGTTATAAAAGTATAAAAAAAGAAACTATTGTAGTATCTTCTATGGAAGAACTTAAAAATAATGTTAATAAAACCGTTATGTTTACAGGAACAATAACAGCTTATGGTCCTGATTGTGTTGGTTGTTCTGGTAGGCTTGGTTGCCCTCCTCATATGAATGTTAAAAATGGTAATATTTATTATGAAGATGCTACTTATGGAAAAATTAGAATTTTAGCAAGTGATAGTAATATACCATGTGGTAGCATTATTAAAGTTTCTAATTATTTAGGTACTAGTTTTACAGGAATAGTTTTAGATAGAGGAAGTGCTATAAAAGGGTTTACCATGGATTTATTAGAAGAAAGTGAAGCTAATACTAAGAAAATTGGTCGACAATATAATATAGGTTTTGAAATAGAAAGATGGGGTTTTTAACCATCTTTTTTGTCAAGATTAAAAAAAGTTAAATAAAAGTTAAAAAAATATATTGTCAAGTTATTAATTTTGTGTTATATTTTTATCATAAGGAGGATATGAAATGGAAAATAATTCAAAACAAGCAGTTTTATCAATAGTAGGAATAGCTGTTTTAGTAATAGCAGTAGTAGGGGTATCATTTGCGTTCTTTACTTATAGTAAACAAGGAACAACAAATAACGTTATAACTACTGGTTCTATTGCTTTCGAATTCAACGAAGCTACAAATGGTTTAACATTAACTAATCAATTTCCACAAGCTGATGTTGATGGACAAAAAAATGATAAATTTACATTTAGTGTAACTGGTAAATTACCAACTTCAATGAGTCCAATTAACTATACTGTATATGCTATTCCAGGAGATGCCATGGAAGGAAAAACTAGATTAAAAAATAGTGAAATTAATTTCTACGTAACAAAAACTGCAGGTGATGAAAATGCAACTATCGTTGGTGGTTATGATACAGCTACTGATACTGAATATGGTGCTGTAGTAACAGATGCTATTAATGGTGGATCTGCTACTGCTGGAACTGGTTTACAAATAGCTAGTGGTACTATTGAAGCTAGTGGTCTTGATGTGACTGATAGTTATTCAATGACTATGTGGGTTAATAATACAGTAACTATTTCTGATACTGATACTACTAAGACTTACCGTGCTAGTGCAACTGATGCTGGTGCTGATACTCGTGCTGTTTATAATACTTTATATTATTCATTTAAAGTAAGAGTAGACGCTCAAGGATAGTAAATAGATTATAAAGACCGTTAGGTCTTTTTAATTTTCTGTAAATTATTAGTTTTTTTTGAAAAAACATATTGTCAAAACTAAATTAATATGCTATTATTTTTATTGTAAGGAGGATATGAATTATGAATGAAAATTCATCTAAGCAAGTATTGTTATCTGTTTTAGGAATAGCTGTTTTAGTAGTAGCTGTTGTTGGCGTATCATTCGCATTCTTCACATACAGTAAAACTGGAGAAAAGAATAATACATTAACAACTGGTAATATTTTCTTCAATTTTACAGAAGGAAATGCTATCAAATTAACAAATGAATTTCCAAGAACAGATGAATCAGGAGAAGCATTAAAAGAAGCTGAAAATGGTGCATTAACATTCCATGTTGTTGGATATGATTCATCAGAAAAAGGAATTGAATATACTGTTTATGCTTTACAAGGAGATGCTGATGCTGATGCTACTAAAACAAGATTTAAAGATTCTGAAATTAAGTTAAATTTAAAAGCTCCTGCTACTGTTGTAGAAAATAAATTTGAAACTTCAAATGTAGTTGGTGTTGATGGATCTTTAGCTACTGGTGTTATTCTTGCTAAGGGCAAAATTACTGCTAAATCAAGTGCTACTCAACAAGATGATGAATATACATTAAGAATGTGGATTAGTAATGCTGTAACAATTGGTGAAGCTGCAAGTGATAGCTACACTACTGAAGAATACGCTAAAATGTATTATTCATTAAAACTTAAAGTTGTAGCTGCTACTACAGGAACTACTCAACCAGGAGTTTAATCGGAATAATAATAGTAAATAAGACTTTTTAAAAAAGTCTTTTTTTGTCAAATTTTTACAAAATATAGTTGCAATTTTAAAATATTTATTATATTATTATTATAGAACATGGAGTTCAAAAGGAGGATTACAAATGAAAATAACATCAGTAGATGTAAAGAGATTTGAAAAAGAAGGATCTCGTATGAAAGGACGTGCAACTGTTCAATTAGATGATTGCTTTGTTGTACGTGATATTCGTATTATTGACGGAGATAATGGATTATTTATTGCTATGCCTAGTAAAAAAGTTCCAGGTGGACATAAAGATATAGCTCATCCAATTAATCGTGAAACAAGAAAAATGTTCGAAGATGCAATATTTGAAGCATATGAAAATGCAGAAGTAGAAGAACCTACTAATGATGAAGAATAATTAAAGACCAATTGGTCTTTTTTTTAATTAATAAAATATACTTAACTAGGGGTTTATATGGAAAAAGATAATCAAATAAAAGAATTTAATCATACCTTTAATTTAGTAGAAAGAAAAAATGCAACTATTACCGGAGTTAAAAAAATAGAATCTTTTGATAGTGAAGAATTTTTAATTGATAGTAATATGGGTACTATCGTCTTAAAAGGAGAAGGTTTAGAATTATTAAAACTTGATAATAAAGAAGGAAAAGTTATAATAAAAGGAATGATTAATAGTTTAAATTATTTAGATGAAAATATTTTAAAAAAGAATAAAGAAAGTTCTATTATTAGTAGGTTATTTAGATGAATTTATTAACCCAAATACAAGTATTATCCTATAGTTTTTTATTTGGTTTATATTTTTCTTTTACATTTAATTTATTATATAAAGTCTTATTTACTAAATATTTAATACTTAATATAATTACTAATTTAATTTATTTTTTTGGTAATAGTTTTTTATACTTTTATTTGTTATATAAAATTAATAATGGAATTATTCATATTTACTTGTTATTTACATTTTTGATTAGTTTTTTTCTTTATAATAGATTATTTATAAAAATAAGGTTGAAATGGTTATAACTAAGATGCTTAGGCATCTTTTCTTTTACTTGAAAAAAACTAAATAATTTGTTATTATTATATAAGAATAGGAAGTGATAAAGTGGCTAAAAAGAAAAAAATTAAGAAAAAAGCAACAAGACTTGCTACTTTTGGAGTACTTTCTATTATATTAATTATAATTGTTAGTTTAACTTTATTTAGTGTTTTTCTTGATATAATTGATAAATATAAGGAAAAGAATAAATTAAATCAAGAATTAATAGCTTTAAAAGAAAAAGAAAGTGAATTAAAAACTAATGTTAAAAAGTTAGAAGATCCTGAATATTTAGCAAGATATGCTAGAGAAAAATATTTTTACTCTAAGGATGGAGAATTAATTTTAAGAATTCCTGAAAAATAAACTTGATTAATTAGCTTTAATTTAGTAAAATACTTTAAAAGGTGAAATGAATGGATTTAGTATATAATTTTTTAAAAAGTCTAGATTTAAATAATAGTAAAATAGTTTTAGGTGTTAGTAGTGGACCTGATTCTATGTGTTTATTAAATATTTTATCGGATTTAAAAGAAAAATATAATTTAGAAATAATAGTTGCTCATGTTAATCATAAAAAAAGAGTAGAAAGTGATGAAGAAGAACACTTTTTAGAAGATTACTGTAAAACTAGACACATTATATTTGAAAAATATATTTTAAATGATTATCAAAAAGGTAATTTTGAGTCATTTGCAAGAAATAAAAGATATGAATTTTTTACTAAATTAGTTAATAAATATCAAGCTAATTATTTAATGACAGCTCATCATGGAGATGATTTAATAGAAACTATTTTAATGCGTTTAGTAAGGGGTTCTAATTTAAAAGGATATCAAGGAATATCTCTTATTACTAATTGTAGTAATTATAAATTAGTAAGACCTCTTTTATATGTTAATAAAACTGATATTTTAGAGTATGTAAAAGATAATAATATTCCATATCGAATAGATAAAACTAATTATTTAGATGATTATACAAGAAATAGATATCGTAATCATATAATTAATTTCTTACATGAAGAAAATGAATCTGTTCAATTAAAGTTTTTAAAATTTGAAAATACTTTAGAAGAAGCTAATAATTATATTGATAATAGTGTAAATAAGGCTTATAATGAATGTTATTTAAATAAAATCTTAGAACTTAAATTATTTTTAGAATATGATATATTTATTCAAAAGTTAGTAATTGAAAAAATATTTAAAGAAATATATAAAGATTTATCTAATATAAGTGATAAACATACTAAATTAGTTCTTGATTTAATTAATAATTCTAAAACTTGTTTAAGTATTAGTTTACCTCAAGGTATTATTTTAAGAAAAGAATATGGTTATTTATATTTTTTGGTTCATACTAATAATAAGTTTGATTATAAATATGAATTAAAGGATGGTTTAGTTTTAAAAAATGGTTTTAAGTTTACAACTAATGTTTTACTTGAAAACGGAAACGATACTTTACATATTAATTCAAGTGATGTTAAGATGCCTTTATATGTTAGAAATAGAAAAGATGGAGATTTTATTGAATTAAAAGGAAGTGGAAAAAGAAAAATAAAAGATATTTTTATTGATTATAAAATAAAAAAAGAAGAAAGAGATAATTATCCAATTGTTGTTGATAGTTTAGATCGTGTTATTTGGATACCTAAATTAAAAAAATCAAAATATGATGTTCAAAATAGAGAATTATGTGATATAATATTTAAATGTTTGTAAGGAGAGATTTTATGAATAAAAAAGAGATAAAAAAAGGTATTGTACCTTATGTTGTTTTAATTGTTATAATGTTAGGAGTTATTTATTTTTTTAATATTTTAAATATAAAAGTAAATGATTTAACTTATGATAAGTTTGTTAGTAGTTTAAATAATAATGAAGTTAAAGAAATAAAAGTAATTCCAAGTATTGATGGTGGTGTTTACAATATTACTGGTAAATTAAAAGATTATAAGGAAAATGAAAGTTTTAAAGTAGTTGTTCCTTTATCTGAAGAAGTAATAAAACAAATTATAACTGCTAATGAGAAATATGATTTTAAATTTGAAAATCAAAGTGATCCTAATAATAGTATTTGGTTAGTTGCTGTTCTTAACTTTTTACCAATTATTTTAATAGGTGTTTTCTTCTTTGTGTTTTTATCTAAACAAGTAGGTGGAAATAATAAATCGTTTGATTTTGGTAAAAGCCGTGCTAAACTTGATGATCATCAAAAGAAAGTTACTTTTAATGAAGTTGCTGGTTTAAAAGAAGAAAAAGAAGAATTACATGAATTAATTGATTTCTTGAAAAATCCTAAGAGATTTCAAAAACTTGGGGCAAGAATACCAAAAGGTGTTTTATTAGTAGGTCCTCCAGGAACTGGTAAAACTTTACTAGCTAGAGCTGTTGCGGGAGAAGCTAATGTGCCTTTTTATTACATAAGTGGATCTGATTTCGTTGAATTATTTGTTGGTGTTGGAGCTAGTCGTGTTCGTGATATGTTTAATCAAGCTAAACATAATGCTCCATGTTTAATCTTTATTGATGAAATAGATGCTGTAGGTCGTCAAAGAGGAACTGGTCTTGGGGGAGGACATGATGAACGTGAACAAACTTTAAACCAATTATTAACAGAAATGGATGGTTTTGGAGCTAATGAAGGAATTATAATTATAGCTGCTACTAACCGTGCTGATGTTTTAGACCCTGCACTTTTAAGACCAGGAAGATTTGACCGTCAAGTAACAGTTAATTTACCAGATGTAAAAGCTCGTGAAGAAATTTTAGCTGTTCATGCTAGAAATAAGATTTTAGCTAAAGATGTAACTTTAACTAATCTTGCTAAAAGAACTCCAGGATTTTCAGGAGCTGATCTTGAAAACTTATTAAATGAAGCTGCTTTACTTGCTGTAAGACGTAATAAAGAAGCAATTACTATGAGTGAAATTGATGAAGCAACTGATAGAGTTTTAATGGGACCTGCTAAAAAATCTAAAAAATATACCGAGGAAGAAAAGAAACTTGTTGCTTATCATGAAGCTGGACACGTTGTTCTTGGTTTAAAATTAAATTCAGCAAATGTTGTTCAAAAGGTAACTATTATTCCAAGAAGCTATGCTGGTGGTTATGCTATGATGGTTCCAAAAGAAGAAAAATATACTCAAACTAAACGTGAATTATTAGAACAAATTACTGGTTTACTTGGTGGACGTGTATCTGAAGAATTAAACTTTGGTGAAATTACAACTGGTGCTCATAATGACTTTGAAAAAGCAACTAAAATAGCTCGTTCTATGGTTACAGAATATGGTATGAGTGATTTAGGACCTGTTCAATTAGAACATCAATCAGAAGGAGTATTCTTAGGAAGAGATTACAATAAGAGTCGTAATTTCTCTGATATCGTTGCTCATGAAATAGATGAAGAAATAAGAAAAATCATTGGAGAATGTTATCAAAAAGCAACTGAGATTTTAAAACAAAACAAAGATCTTGTTAAATTAATAGCTGAAGCTTTAATGGAAAGAGAAACATTAACAAAAGAACAAATAGAATACTTAGTTGAACATAAAGAATTACCTAAAGAAACAGAATTAGAAGACATGACTTTAGAAGAATTAAAAGAACTTGCTAAAGAAAAAGATATAAAAGGTTATTCTAAATTAAATAAAGAAGAATTAATTGATTTATTAAGAGTTAATGATGTAAAGCCTGAGTTAGAGCCAAGCGATACTAAAGAGGAATAATTGATTTAAAAGATATTGTATGCTATACTTTAAAAGAAGTGAGGTATATGATGTCTTTTTTTAATACTATAATTAGATTTTTGGGTAGTTTATATCCAACATTTAAAGTTATTAATGATTTTATTGGTAAATTATTACCAGCATTAGTAATGTATAGAACTATATATTTTATAATAGGTTTATTTTTTACAAGAAAATTTAAACCAGCTAAAAATAAACATAAATATGGAATTGTTATTGCAGCAAGAAATGAAGAAAAAGTAATAGGTAATTTACTTGATAGTATAAATAAACAAGATTATCCTAAAGAATTATTAACTGTTTTTGTTGTTGCTGATAACTGTACTGATAAAACAGCAAGTATTGCTAGAAGTTATGGAGCAATTTGCTATGAAAGATTTGATAGTACTAGAAAAACTAAAGGTTATGCTCTAGAATATTTATTTGATCGAATAGAAGAAGATTATGGAAGAAATAGTTTTGAAGGTTATTTTGTTTTTGATGCTGATAACTTACTAAAGAAAAATTATATTTCTAAAATGAATGATGCTTTTGATAGTGGAGAAAAAATAATAACTTCTTATCGTAATATTAAAAATATTGATGAAAACTGGATAACTTTAAGTTTTGCAGTTCACTGGTTAAGATCAATAAGAAATAATCACCGAGCTCGATCATTTTTAAGACTTGCAACTAATATTCAAGGAACAGGTTATTTATTTACTAGTGATGTTGTTCAAAATGGTTGGCATTATACCTCTTTAACCGAAGATAGAGGTTTAACAGCTGATGCTGTTAGCCAGGGATATCGTATATCATATCAAGATGAAGCCGAGTTTTATGATGAACAAACTCCTAACTGGAAGGTAGCATATAATCAAAAACTACGTTGGTCAAAAGGTTTACTTATTAATTTTAAAGAATCTGGTTGGAAATTATTTTGTAACATTTTCTTTGGACGAAGATTTACTAAAGTAAAATGGGGTAAAGAAGAAACTAAAAATTTCCCTTGGTATAAAAAAATAGGAATTGCTATTAAGGATAGATTTATAATGTATGATACCTTTATGCATTTATTACCAACTAATGTAATTAATTTATTTCGTTGGATACTAGTAGTCCTTCTTTTAAGAGCTTGTTATGTTTATTCAACGGGAATGCAAGATATTAATTTATTTGCTGGAGGAACTCTTCTTGCTCAAATATTAAGAAAATTCTTTACAATAAAAATACAAATACCATCAGGAATAAATGCTTTATGGGCAACTATTCTAGTAGGTATTTGGGCTAGATTATTTTATCGAATAGGAGCATATATAGAAAATATAATTGTTCCATGGTATATTCTTTTCCTTGAAAGAAAAAGAATTAAAAAGATACCTATATCTAAAATATTTTTATATAGCTTACTATGGCCAATTTTTGATATTGTAGGTCGTTATACAACTTATATTGCTTTATTTAAAAAAATTGAATGGAAACCAGTTCCACATGAAAGTAAAATAACAATAGATGATATAAGCAAATAATATTTCTTTTTTGTAAAACTAATGTTAAATAGTAGAAATTTATTCTTTTATATGATAATATTTAATTGTACATGGATATTATTGAGGAGGATATATGAAATTCTTAAAGATTAATGTCAAAGTACTATTGATTTTATGTTTGTTTAGTGGAATTCTTTTCTTAAATACTGGATGTGGTGGTAAGAAAACTAATACTGATGATAATAAAGGATCAGAAGTAGATAATAATGGTAAAACAAACACTGATAAAGATAACAATACAACAAATGATGATAACAACAACAATAACAATAATCAAAATAATGGAATATCTTTAGATGATAAAACTGATTATTCTGTATGGGTTGCTAATACAACTATTAATACAAATAAATCAGAAAGAAGTTATAAAGTAATATGGGGAGATACTTTGTGGTTAATTTCAACTGCATGGGAAGTTCCATATCAAGAAATAGCTACATTTAATCGTATTTCAAATCCAGATTTAATTTATGTAGATCAAATTATTTACAATCCAACTTTCAAATAAAATCAATAGGAGCTGCTAGAAATAGCAGTTTTTTTCTTTACAAAATAAAAAAAGAATTATATAATCTTGTCAAAGGAATGAAGTATATGTATATTAAAAATGTTTATGTAGATGGAAAAACTGTTCTTGCTCCTATGGCAGGTATTTGTAATAGTGCTTTTCGTCGTATTATAAAAGAAATGGGATGTTCTTTAATATATGCTGAAATGGTAAGTGATAAAGCTATTTTTTATGGTAATCAAAAAACTAAAGAAATGTTATTTATGGAAGCAATTGAAAGACCAATTGTTCAACAAATATTTGGAAGTGATAAAGAATCATTTGTTGCAGCAGCAAAATATATAGAAGAAAATATGCATCCTGATATAATTGATATTAATATGGGGTGTCCTGTTCCAAAAGTTGCTTTAAAATCTCAAGCGGGAGCTGCACTTTTGAAAAATCCTGAGAAAATTTATGATATTGTTTCTAGTGTTGTTAAAGCAGTAGAGATTCCTGTTAGTGTTAAAATTAGAAGTGGTTGGGATAAAGATAGCATAAATGCTGTAGAAGTTGCCAAAATATGTGAAAAGGCAGGAGCAAGTCTTATTTGTGTTCATCCTAGAACAAGACAACAAGGTTATAGTGGCAAGGCTGATTGGAATATAATAAAACAAGTAAAAGAAGCGGTTAATATTCCAGTTATTGGTAATGGTGATATAAAAACTATTTACGATGCTAAGAAAATGCTTGATGAAACTAACTGTGATTTAATCATGGTAGGAAGAGGAGTTCTAGGTAATCCTTGGTTAATAAGAGAAATAAATGCTTATTTAAAAGATGGAACAATTTTACCTAAACCAACTGATATAGAAAAAATTGATATGTGTTTACATCACTTAGATTATTTAGCCAAAATAAAACCTGAGAAAGTAGCTTGTTTAGAAATAAGAAGTCATGCTGCTTGGTATTTAAAAGGTATAAAAGGAAGTAGTGTAGTTAAAAATAAAATTATGTCTTGTACTAAATTATGTGATATAATAACTATATTAAATGAATTTAAGGAGGAATTAAATGAAAGCGAATAGTTATAAAAGAATATTAGCTTATTTGGTTGATATTATGTTAGTAGTTTCTTTATCGTCTTTGTTTACAAGGCTTATACCAGTTAGTGAAAAACAAGAAAACTTAGCTAAACAATTTACTGAGTTAACTACTAAATACCGTGATCAAGAAATCAATTCAGAAGAATACTTAGAAAAAGGAAGAGAAATAAGCTATGAAATGAGCCAAGAAACGATACCTGAAACTATAGTAACAACAGTTTTAACTTTAATTTACTTTGTTGCTGTACCATATTTTACGAATGGTGAAACAATTGGTAAAAAATTAATGAAACTAAGAATTGTAGGAGATAAATCCAAAAAATTAAAAATGAATAATTATCTAATTAGAGCTTTAATTATTAATTCAGTTTTGATGAATATTGTTTCAATTTTCATGCTTTTATTCTTAAATAAAAATATATATTTAAAAGCAAATGATGTTGTATCTTACTTATTCTCACTTATTTACTTTGTTTGTATTGCCATGATTTTATTTAAAAAAGATGGTAGAGGTTTACATGATATATTAGCAAATACTAAAGTAATAAGTACAGAAGCTGAAAAACAAATGGTACTTGATGAAGAAAAGAAAGAAGAAAAAGAAAACATTAAATTAAAAAATGCTGAGGTAATTGGCAAATAACTATTAAGAAATTTAATAGTTTTTTTAAAGGAGCTATATGGAAATTAATGAAATTAGAAATGAATTAGAAAAAATTGAAGCCAAAATAAAAGAATTATGGGGGTTACTTTGACATCTCTAAAAAAGAAAGTAGAATAAAAGAATTAGAAAATATTACTAATGATCCTATGTTCTGGCAAGATAAAAAAAATGTTAATAATATCATGGACGAATTAAATAATTTAAAAGAAATTGTTCATAATATAAATGCTTTAGAAAAAGAAGTAATGGATGATATAGAATATTTATCCATTTTAGAACTTGAAAGTGATTTAGATGTAAAAGAAAAAATAGAAAATAATTTAAGTATTTATGAAAAAGAATTAGAACAAATTGAATTATTTACTTTATTTAGTGGTCCATATGATAAAAATAATTGTATTTTAGAAATTCATGCAGGAGCAGGTGGTACAGAAGCTTGTGATTGGACTAACATGTTATATCGTATGTACACAAGGTTTTTAGAAAGTAATAATTTTAAATACGAAGTTATATCTATTTTAGATGGAGAAGAAGCAGGTATTAAAAGTGTTTCAATTAAGATTGAAGGACTATATGCCTATGGAAAACTAAAAAGTGAAAAAGGAGTTCATAGATTAGTAAGATTATCCCCATTTGATGCTAACAATAAAAGACACACATCCTTTGCCTCGGTCGATATTACACCAGAATTTACTGAAGTAGGTGATGTTATTGTTGATGAAAAAGATTTAAAAATAGATGTATATAGAAGTAGTGGAGCCGGAGGCCAACACGTAAATACTACTGATAGTGCCGTTAGAATTACTCATTTACCAACTAAAATAGTTGTATCTTGTCAAAATCAAAGAAGTCAAATTCAAAATCGTGAAGAAGCCATGAATATGTTAAAATCAAAATTAAAATTACTAGAACTTGAAAAAAGACAACAAGAATTACAAAATGTTAAAGGAGAAAGTATGAATATTGAGTTTGGTTCTCAAATAAGAAGTTATGTAATGCACCCATATTCTCTTGTTAAAGATCATAGAACAGGCTATGAAACATCTAATGTCCTAAAAGTATTAGATGGAGATATCTTTGGTTTTATAGAAAGTTATTTAAAACAAAATGCGAAGAAGTAGAAATACTTCTTTTTTTAAGGAGATTTATGAAAAAATATCTTTTATTATTAATTATATTATTAATAGCAGCAATTAACTTTAATTTATTTTTAAAACCACTTAAATTAGTAACCGGAGGAACACAAGGATTAAGTATTATTATAAATAGTTTCACCAATGTCAGTAATTCTTTAATTATTTTAATAATAAATATTATAATGCTTATATTAAGTTTTATTTTTCTAAGAAAGCAAACTACCTTTGGTACTATTTTAGCTACTATTACTTATCCTTTATTTGTAAAATTAACAAGTAGTTTAAAATTTAACTTTGATTATTACTTATTAAATGTAATTATAACAGGTATTATTTCAGGTATTACTAATGGTTTAATCTATAAATTAGGTTTTACAGCTGGTGGTATAAATGTATTGGCACCTATTATTAATAAATATAAAAATATTAAAGTAGGAACTATTAATTTAATTATTAATAGTTTGATTTTATTAATTGGTTGTTTAATATTTGGTATAAAAAACTTTTTATATGCCATGCTTGTTGTAATTATTAATTCTTTACTTATTAATGTCATAATGTATAAAAAAAGAAGGGTTAATTATTTTAAAAATTAATGTTTGTCTAATATTGTAAATTATTAAAATATTATTAGATAAATATTTTAATTAAAAATAATATATTGTATACTTGTATTAAAGGAGGATGAATATGGAGAATAAAAATAATAATGTTTTAGTAATTATATTATTAATTGTAGTAGTTTGTTTAACTGGTTTTATTGTTTATGATAAGGTATCAAGTAATAAAAATAATTCTAATCCAACTGAGAATAATGGTAATAATACTAATCAAAATAATCAAGATAATAATGTTAAAGAAACTAGTAATTCCTTTGAATTATTTAAAAATAATTTAATAAAGGAAAGAAAAGAAAAATATGATACTTCAAAGGATAAGTATATAGTTGATTCTAAAAGTGAAAAAGATTATACAATTTCTTTATTAGCAAATGGTGATTTAAAATTAACAGTTAATAATAAAAGTAATAAAGATAAAGTAATTGCTAAAAATGTACTTTTATATGAAATAGCATATGTTGGTCAGGGTGGAATGAAATCAGTTTATTTTGTTAAAGAAGATGGAACTGTTAGTTCATACTTTGTTGATAATTATGTTACAACTGGAAAAGATGAAGCAGTAAATAACAATATTGGTAATTTTAAAGATGTAGTTGCTATTATTCCTGGATCAGTTGATTTCAAAAATGATCCAAGTGGAGGAATGACACCTAACTTTATCGATATAAATGGTAATATTCTATCATTAAATTATTAAAATTAATTTAAATTAAAAAGAATTAGGAGATGATTAAATTTTCTTCTAATTCTTTTATTATCTTATCTATATCTTTAAGAGGTATTCTGGTTTTAACATTTTCTTTTAATAAATTACATCCCTTTATGGCTTTATCAATTGAAATATAATTATGTTTAGCCATCAAACTAATAACTTTTAAAGTTCTAATAACTTCAATTCCATTTTTTTCAGCAAAAGTTTTAAGTCTATTATCACCTGTTGCTAAAATACAATTATTATCTCTTGCCATTATATAATTTAAAATATCACATGGAGATAATTGCTTTTCTGCAAAAGATATGAAACTAATTTCTAATAATTGTTCTGCTGATGCTTCAATAACTTTAAATTTATTAATTAATTTAACTTCACCAGTTTTAAAATTTATTTCATCATTTTTAATCATATCACTTATGTAGACATTATCTAATTTTACAAAATCTTCTAGAAGATTAGCATTATCTAAATCAGTTATTATATTAGTATCAGTTATAATAATTTTTGTTGTTATATTCATCAAGTGTAACCTCCAATAAATCACATGCTTTACTTATGGAAATAATTTCATTTGCTTCTAATTTATAAACTAATTTCATAAATTGATAAGATTTTTCAGGTTTAATAGGATTAAGATCAATTTTACCTATTCTTTGATTTATAAGAATAGATAATTTTTTATATAAATATTCACTTATAATATTTAAATCTTTTAATCTATATATAATTGCTTGATAACTTACTTTATACTCATTTTTAAAAGCAGTTAATTCATAGAAATTAATATAATTTCTTGAACTACCAAATTCATTTATGATGGCCTCTTTTGGCATAAGTAGTGCACTAGCAAATCTATTACAAGCATTTTCTTCATCTAAATCTTCATTAGTTATATCTAATGCTAAATGACCTAATTCGTGAAGAATAGTAAATCTTTGTCTTGCACCATCTTTTATATCATCTAATAATACAATAATAGGTATATTATTTACAATTTCACTTAATCCATCAAAATCATTAAATTTATTATAGACATTTTTAATTTGAATTATAACAATTCCTAAATTTTCTAAAATATTAATTAAATCAGTTAAAGGTTGTTTATTAGAAATTTCAATAAAATCTCTAAATTTAATTGCAGCATTTTCAACATCTTTTAAATTATTACATGAGTATGTTTTAATTATTTTACTAGTATTATTAATATTATTTAAATCAAGTACTTCTAAATATTTACTAACTTCATTTTGAATTAATTCTTCTAAAAGTTCTAGATTTTGTCCTTTTAATCTTTTTTTCTTTCTAAAAGAAGTAAATTTCATTTGAGGTTTATTATATATCTTTAATAAATCAATTGCTTTAACTTTATAAGCATTAGCAAATAAAATTAATTTTTTAGAGTCTGGTATGATTTTACCTTTTTCATATTTAGAAACAGCAGTAGCAGACATATTTAATAAATTACCTGCTTCTTTAAGAGATAAATTTTTTAACAATCTAATTCTTTTTAAATTATTACCTATTTCGTTCATATTATATCTTCCTTTCAGTTAATATTTTAACTTAAAAAAGAAGAAATGTAAACTAAAAGTTTAGTATATTTAATATTTTTTCATTTTTGAAAATTTACAATTTTTACCTCTATAATTTTTTTAAAATATGTGCTATAATATACTAGATTTTGAGGTGTGGTATGGATAAAATTATAATAAAAGGTGCAAGAGAAAATAATTTAAAAAATATAGATTTAGAATTACCTAAGAATAAATTAATAGTTATGACTGGGTTATCTGGATCGGGTAAATCATCTCTTGCTTTTGATACAATTTATGCAGAAGGGGAAAGAAGATATGTTGAGTCTTTATCAGCATATGCTAGACAATTTTTAGGAGGATCTGAAAAACCAGATGTTGATAGTATAGAAGGATTATCTCCAAGTATTTCAATTGATCAAAAAACAACTAGTAAAAATCCTCGATCAACAGTGGGAACAGTAACGGAAATATATGATTATTTAAGATTATTATTTGCAAGAATAGGTACTCCTTATTGTCCAAATCATCATATTCCAATTACTAGTCAAAGTATAGAAGAAATAGTAAATAAAATTGAAAGTTTTGGTGAAGGAACTAAATTAATGATTTTATCACCTATTGTTGATATGGAAAAAGGTACTCATAAAGATATATTAGATGATCTTAGAAAATCAGGTTATGTAAGAGTTAGAGTTAATGATGAAATGTTAGATTTATCAGATGATATTAATCTTGAAAAAAATACTAAAAGTAAAATTGATGTTGTTGTTGATAGAATAGTTATTAAAAGTGGAATTAGAAGTCGTTTGTATGAAAGTGTTGAAACAGCTTGTAATCTAGCAAATGGGAAAGTTTTAATTGATATAGTAGGTGGAGAAGAAATATTATTTTCAACTACTTATGCTTGTCCTAAATGTAATTATTCAATTGCTAAACCAGAACCAAGAATGTTTTCATTTAATGCTCCTTATGGGGCTTGTCCAGAATGTAAAGGCCTTGGAGTTAAATTAAAAATAGATGTTGATTTAGTAATACCAGATGATACTTTAAGTTTAAATCAAGGTTGTATTAAAACTTTAAATGATGATCAAGACTCAATTGAATATAAAAAGTTAAAAGCAGTTTGTGATTTTTATAAAATAGATATGGATAAACCATTTAAAAAATTAAAGAAAACGGAAAGAGACATTGTTTTATATGGTTCACCTGATATATTATCATTTAATATTACTAGTCGTTCAGGAAATGTTACTAAAAATCATGACTACTATGAAGGTGTTATTAATAACTTAGAAAGAAGATACATGGAAACATCAAGTGAATGGATTAGAGATTGGTTAGAACAATACATGATAGAACTTCCATGTGAAGTATGTCATGAGGCAAGACTAAGTGAAAGTGTTTTAAATATTTTGATTAATGAAAAAAATATCTATGAAATAACTTGTATGTCAATTAAAGAATGTTTAGTTTGGTTTGATAATTTAAAACTAACCGAGGCTGAGGCCAAGATAAGTGAATTAATAGTTAAAGAAATTAAAAATAGATTAACTTTCTTAAAAAATGTTGGTCTTGAATATTTAACTTTAGCAAGATCAGCAGGAACTTTATCTGGTGGAGAGGCTCAAAGAATTAGACTTGCAACTCAAATAGGATCTAGATTAACGGGAGTATTATATGTTCTTGATGAACCAAGTATTGGTCTTCATCAAAAAGATAATGAAAAATTAATTAAATCTCTTCTTGATATGCGAGATTTAGGTAATACTTTAATAGTTGTTGAACATGATACAGATACAATGCTTGCCAGTGATTATTTAGTTGATATTGGTCCTGGGGCTGGAGAAGAAGGTGGTTATGTTGTTGCTGCCGGAACACCACAAGAGGTTATGCAAAACGAAAATAGTATTACCGGACGTTATTTAAGTGGTAAAGAATGTATTGAAGTACCAAAAATAAGAAGAAAAGGTAATGGTAAGACTATTGAAATAAAAGAAGCAAGTGAGAATAACTTAAAAGATATAAATGTTAAAATACCTCTAGGTGTATTTAACTGTATAACTGGAGTATCAGGATCCGGTAAAAGTAGCTTAGTCATGGAAATACTTGCTAAGTCATGTATGAATTATATTTATAAATCAAAGATTAAACCAGGTAAATGTAAAAAAATAGTTGGTCTTGATAATTTAGATAAGGTAGTAATTATTACTCAAAATCCAATAGGAAGAACCCCAAGATCAAATCCAGCAACTTATACAGGTGTATTTGATGACATAAGAGATTTATTTACTACTACTAAAGAAGCTAAAATGTTAGGTTATGGTAAAAATAGATTTTCTTTTAATGTAAAAGGCGGAAGATGTGAAGCATGTATGGGAGATGGTGTTAAAAGAATTTCTATGCATTTCTTGCCTGACGTGTATATTCCATGTGAAGTATGCCATGGTAGTAGATACAATAGTGAGACTTTAACTATAAAATATAAAGACAAAAATATAGCTGATGTTTTAAATATGCGAGTAAGTGAGGCTTTATCATTTTTTGACAATGTTCCTAAAATTAAAAGCAAATTACAAGTATTGGAAGATGTAGGACTTGGCTATGTTAAACTAGGTCAAAGTGCAACAACTTTATCAGGTGGAGAAGCAGGTCGAGTTAAGTTATCTAAAGAATTACAAAAGAAAGCAACAGGCAAAACTTTATTTATTCTAGATGAACCAACAACTGGTTTACATTCAGCCGATATTAAAAGACTACTTAGTATTTTAAATAGAATAGTTGATAACGGAGATACCGTTTTAGTAATTGAACATAATCTTGATGTAATTAAATCAGCTGATTATATAATTGATTTAGGACCAGATGGTGGTACTAATGGAGGAACCGTTGTTGCAACAGGAACCCCAGAACAAATTGCTAAAGTAAAAGAAAGTTATACCGGAGAATTCTTGAAGAAAATATTATAAATATTTAACTAGTAAAATTAATAGATATTAATCATACAAATATCTATTTTTTAATTATATAGTTTTTAATTTTATCAATATTTACTTTTTAATTGTAATTTCTTTAAAAAAAATATATACTTATATAGGTGGTTATATGAATCGTGTTGCACTTGATTTAGGTTTTATTAAAATATATTGGTATTCTATTACTATGCTTTTAGGTGTAGTTTTAGGAGGAAGTATTACTTATTTAGAACTTAAAAGATTAAAACTTGATAAGGAATATTTTTTTAATATGTTATTTTATGTAATAATTTTTGGTTTTTTAGGAGCAAGGCTTTACTATGTTTTATTTAATCTTGATTATTATTTAGCCAATCCGACTGAAATACTTGCTATTTGGAATGGAGGACTTGCTATTCATGGAGGAATAATAGGAGGAGTTATAACTATACTTGTATATAGTAAAAAACATAATAAAAAGATAAATGAAATAATAAAATATATGGATATTTGTACTTTTGGTTTAATTCTTGGTCAAATAATCGGTAGATGGGGTAATTTCTTTAATGGTGAAGCTCATGGAGGAGAAACAACCAAACTTTTTTTAGAAAAAATGCATATACCTTCATTTATAATAAATGGTATGTATATAAATGGAGTATATTATCATCCAACATTTTTCTATGAATCTATTTTAAACTTAATAGGTTTAATTATTCTTTTAATAGTAAGAAAAAATAAAAATATAAAAAATGGTATGCTTCTATCAATTTATCTTATTTGGTATTCAATTGTTAGATTTTTTATAGAAGCTTTAAGAACTGATAGTTTAATGTTAGATACTCTTAAAATGGCTCAAGTAATATCAATTATCTTATTTATTGTAGGAATTATTATTTTTATTATCTCTTTAAAGAAAGGAAATTATTATAATGAAAGAAAAAACTAAAAAATATGATTGTATTATAATAGGAGGAGGAATATCAGGAATTACAGCTGCAATTTATTTAAAACAAGCTAATAAAGAAGTTTTATTAATTGAAAAATCTACTTTAGGAGGAGTTTTAAATAAAATAAGTACAATTAAAAACTATCCTGGTAATCCCGGAATATCAGGTCCTGACTTAGCTTACAATTTATATAAACAAGTAATAGATTTAAAAGTAGAAGTACTTGCTGATACAGTTATTAATATTAAACATTTAAAAACTTGTAATAAAGTTATCTTAAAAGATAAAGAATTAACTTGTAAATATTTAATTCTAGCAACTGGTAAAGAACCAAGAAAATTAAACTTAGAACATGAAGATGAACTAATAGGACATGGAGTTAGTTATTGTGCTTTATGTGATGGATTTTTCTTTAAAAATAAAAAAGTTGCAGTTATAGGTGCTGGAGAATCTGCTTTAAAAGAAGCAATTTATCTATCTAATATTTGTAGTATGGTAACAATTATTAATAAATATGACTATTTTAAATGTAAAGATGACATAGTAAAAGAAATAGAAAATAAAAATAATATTCAAGTTTTATATAATAGTTTTATTAAATCTTTAAATACTAATTCTAATAAATTAGAAAGTATTACATATTTAAAAAATGAAGAATTAATTAACTTAGATGTTGCTGGAGTATTTGTATATATTGGTAGTACACCTAATATCTTTGGTTCTTTAAAACTTGATTTAGATAAAAACTATGTAAAAGTAAATTCTAATATGGAAACTAATATTGATACCATTTATGCTGTAGGTGATATTATAAAAAAAGATTTATACCAATTAATAAATGCTGCAAGTGAAGGTATGATAGCTGCAACTAATATTATTAAAAAATTAAATAAAAAGTAGGTGTTATATGTCTTTTACAACAAATATAAAAAATGAAATAAGTAAAGAAAATGTTGATATGATAGCATCACGTGCTGAGTTATCAGCAATTCTTAGAAATTCTTATAATAAAACTACTAATTCTTTAGATTTAGTATTAGAAAATTCAACAGTTTGTAAACATATATACAGTCTTTTTAAAGAATTATATAATGTTAATATAAAAACTGAATATAAAACAACTAAATTTAGTAAAAATCGTTTATATACCTTAGTTGTTCCTAACAATGAAGAAATATTAAAAGATTTATCAGTCATTGATGATAATAATAATTACTTAGGTGTTCCAAAATCATATATTACTTTTTGTGAAGATGAAAAAAGAGCTTATTTAAAAGGATTATTTTTAGTAGCAGGTAGTATAAATGATCCTAAAACTTCAATGTATCATTTAGAATTTTTTATTGATTATTTAGAAGAAGCTTCTTTTGTCTTAGATCTTTTAAATGAATTTTATTTAAATAGTAAAATGATAGAAAGAGATAAAGGTTATATGGTTTATATAAAAGAAGCTGAAAAAATAGGTGATTTTTTAAGATTGATAAATGCTAATCAAGGAGTTATGTATTATGAAGATATAAGAATATATCGTGATCATAAAAATATGACTAATAGACTTAATAACTGTGAACAAGCCAATATAGAAAAAATGTTATTTAATTCTAATAAACAAATAGAAGATATAAATTTAATAATTGAAAAAATAGGATTAGATGCAGTTGACTTAAAAATAGAAGAAGCTATTACTTATCGGTTAAAGTACCCCGAGTCATCTCTTCAAGAATTAAGTGAAATAATGTCTCTTGAAACTAATAAACCTATTACTAAATCAGGATTAAATCATCGTTTTCGTAAAATAAAAGAAATGGCTAATAGAATAAGAAATGGCAATGAAGAAGAATAGTTATTCACTATAATTGTGGATAATTATTTTTTTCTAAAAATATTAACATTAAATTGACTTTTTAATTTTACTATGGTAGGGTATAGACATATCAGTCAAATTGGACAAAAAATAGTAAAGTTTTAAAAAATTAAGTTATAAAAAAGTAATAATGGAAGGTGAAGAATGAAAAATAAAAATTTGTTTGAAAAAGCATTAGAAAAAGCTTTAAAAGGATTAAATGAAAATGAAAAAAGATATTTAAATCAAATAGATGAAGCAGTTTATATTAAACATGATGATGGTTCACTTCACCGTTTTATTGAATATCCATTAACTAAAAATACTATTAACTATATTTTAATTGGCATAAAAGATTTTAAGCAAAGCAAATATGATTTTAATATAGGAATAGAATATCTTGATTTAACAGAACAACCTGATTTGTATATAGAAAATAATATTAAAGTAGATGAACCTATAGATGTTTTAATAAATGAAGTTAATATTTATAAATATGAAAGAGGGGTTATTTATAAAAATGTAGATGGTCATGGAGATTTTCAATTACTTTGTTATTATGATAGAAAAAGTAATAAAAAAGAGTATTATTTAAATCCAAATGATAAAAAAATAAGGATTTAATAGATAAAGAAATAGAAAAAAATTAAATTAAAAAATAAAAGAAAAGGTGATTATATGCTAAACCATAAAGAAACAATAGACACATTTGAAGAGTTAATAAAATATTTAAAATTGGCTTTAAAAAATCTTTGTTCCAAGAGAAAAAGAATAGAAAAGTGGTTAAAAGAATATAAATCAGAAGCAACAATTGAAGAGATAGAAACGTGTTATAAAATGATTTTGGGAAAAGTTTTATCTTGGTATGAACTTTATAAAAAAACTAATAATCTTTTATCTATTAAAGTATCAGAAATTTTAAATGTAATTGCTGAAAGTGCTTATATACAAGGAGAAACTTTAATGAATGATGATGTACATTCTGAAATAATTGATTGGTTAATAGGTGATATAGGGATTACAATGAAAGAAAAAATTAAAAAAGGAGAAAAGTATGTGTGGTAGTATAGAAATTTTACTTGATAATTTGCAAGAAATGTTAAATAATTCAAAGTATAAAGAAGATAAAATATTAATTAATAAATTATTAACTGAAATAACTTCTTTGAAAGAAAATAAAAGAATATCAAAAAAAGAATTAGATAATTTGGAAGAACAATTAAGTATTTTAGAAGAAAAATATGATTATGATTATGAATTAACTAATGTTTTTATAAACGTTTATAGTAATAAAGTTGATGAATTAAAAAAAGAATATATAAGTGATTTAAGAACAATTAATAAAATGAAAAAAGAAAATAGATTAGATGATTTAATTGTTAATATGAATAAAACAGATTTAATTTCTTATCATGATAAATTATTAGAATATTTAGAATTTGATTTTCTTAAAGATGATATTAAAGAGTTAATTAATTTAATCGAAGAAAAAATAAATTAGGAGGGTAATATGGGTATTGAAAATTATTTTGATATGTTAGATAAAATAAAAGATATGGAATATGATAAAGAAAGAGATAAATATATTGGGAAAGATGGTAGTGAGTTGCAAGTTAAATTATCAAAAGATGGAAAAATTATAAAATATAGTTTTTATGAATCAACTACATATAACAATGCAAAGCATAATTCAGTTCATGTAAAAACGGACTTATCTGGAAATTGGAATGCTGTAATATCAGATAGAGATAAAAAAACTAAAGAAAACAAAAGTGGCAAAGGTTGTTATTTAACAACAGCATGTATGATGCACTATTTAGATAATTTTGATGATAATTGCTATGAACTTAGAGTACTTAGATGGTTTAGAGATAATTATGTATCAAAAGAAGATATAGAAACTTATTATAAAGTTGCACCAATTATAGTAGAAGGAATAGAAGAGAAAGATAAAAAAAATATAATTTATAATTATATATATGATAATGTAGTTGATTATTGTGTTAAAGCAATTGAGGAAGGAAATTATGAAAAAGCATATACTAGATATAAAAGTAGCATAGTATCATTTGAGGAAACATTTGCAAGAAATGTATTAAATAAAAAAATAGTAAAAATGCTTAAAAGATAATAGAAGTGGGGGTTTTTGAAAATGGAAGAAAGAGAAATTAACTTAGATGAATTATCTCAAGATCAACTAGTTGGTTTAAAAAGACTTTTAATATATTTGCTTGATTATGAGAAAATTTCTTCTTCGTTAAAGGCTAATATAGAGTTAATATTGGAATGTGTAAATCAAAGAATAAAAACAGAAAACATAAATGATAATGTAAAAATTTCAAAAAATGATATAGTAAATGCTACTAGTTATATGAAAAATATTTCTTCAATACCAGATAATGTTCTTAATGAAATTCAAGATAATATAATAGCTGAACAAAATGAACATGTAGGTATTGCTATTAGGTTAGAAGCACTAGCTTTACCAATTGTTGTATTATTTGCAGTAGGATCTTTAGTAGTAGAAGGAGTTACAAGTTTATGGAAACAGGGAATAATTCAAATAGGTCTTGGAGTAATAGGAGCAGGTGGTTTAACATTTGTTTTAGTTAAAACTGGAGTAATTTCTAAATTAATTGAAAAGATTAAAGAAAGTAAAAATATAAAAAAAGAAGAAGAAAAACAATTAGTTAAAACTAAAGAAGTTGAAAAAGAAAAAGAAGTAGAAATAGAAAATACTAAAAGTGAAAGTACAAGAAAAGAAAATTTAAATGAAGACTATAGAAAGTTTACTAAATATGGTTATGATCGAGTTCTTAAACTTTATGAGTCAAGTACTGGCGTTTGGTATATGATATCATTAAATATGATAGATAATAAAGTAGTGATTACTAGTAATTCTGATTTTATTGAAAAAGAAACTAAAGAAGCTTATGATTATTTATGTAACCTGTTTAAATTAGAAAAAAGTGATAATTTTGGTGTTCAATTACAAACTTTAAAAAACTTTCGTGTTTTAGTACCAGGTAGCAAGGATATAATTAAAAAATTAGAAATAGCTAAAGATTATTTTACAGTTACAAAAACCAATGATGAAGAAACTTTCTTTTTAAGTGACTTTGAAAGTCAACCAGAATATAGCGAAGCTTTAGATGATATAATAAGCGAAATTAAGGATACTTATGCACCAATTTCTTATAGTAATATCATTAATTCAGGAATTATTCAAGATAAAACCTATAAAAAAAGTTTAACTGAAAAAGTAAGTGATGCTTCTTTAAAATCTAAAATAGGCATTAAAAATTTATGGACCAATCATAAAAAACTTATCTCTGTTATAGGAGCAACTACTGTTATAACGGCAAGTACATATGGAGCTTATAAATTAGGACAAAATAATAAAACACCAAAACTAGATGATACTATAGATAATATACCAGATAATTATTTTGAAGATAGTTATCAAGAAGATGTTACAAATAGTGATTTTTATACTACAATAGAACCAGATTATGAACAACCTTTACCAAATCCAGATGAAGTTAATTCTATGGAAGTAATGGATAATCAAGATAATATTTTACCAGTTGAGACACCTTCTGATATGGAAGTATTTATTAATGAAAATAAAGACTATGCTACAGATATTGCTAATAATTTGCATAACGAAGAAAATGAAAGACCAACTGATAGAAAATTGTCTCATTATGAAGAATATGTAACTAATCCATTTGAAAAAGCATATGTACAATATTTTTCAAATATTTCTAATGAATTAACACAAAATTATTATGATAAAGTAGCTCAAGAACGATTAGATGCTAATATAATAGATGCTAATAAAGAAGTAGTAAGATGTGTTCTTGAAGATGAATCAGTTGTTTGCCCAGTAGATGGTGATTATTACGACATAAGCTTTAGTGAGTTATCACCTTATAGTCAAGAATTAGTTTTACAAGTAGCTCAAAATATTTATTTATTATTATTAGATAAAACCTTTGAATACAATGGAATAACTTATGATAATGATGCTGTAGCATCTTTATTATCTGATAAAATGTATGAACTTAATAATTCAACTCTTGATACTTCAATAGGTCAAGCTTATGTAAAATACTTTTTTGATATAGCTAATAATATAACTAAAAATAATTTAATGTCTAAAGAAGAACTAGATGCTTATATACAAGATGCAAATAGAGAAATAATTAGATGTCTTGATAATGATGAAGTAGTTCTTTGCATGGTAGATGATAATTATTATGAAGTAAGATTTAGTGATTTATCAGATAAAAACAAAAAACTTGCTTTAAGAGAAATGATTAAAATAAATGAAGAATTAACAACAACTATTGAATATGAAGGCAATTACTATACCAAAGAATATATATCTTCTTTATTAAAATTGCAAAAGAATAAAGTTAAAACTAAATAATTATAAAATATAACTCAATTATACTATTTAACGATATAATATGAGTTATTTTAAATATTTAAAAACTGTGTTTTGTTATTAATTTCTATTAATTTTTGACTTTTCAAATTATTTGTAGTATTCTTTAGATGGGTGATTTAATGTTAGTAAATAGTAAAAAAATGTTGAAAGAAGCTAAAAAAAATAAAAAAGCTGTTTTTCAATTTAATATAAATAATTTAGAATGGACTAGATATATTTTAGAAGAATGTGATAAATTAAAAGTACCAGTTATTTTAGGTGTATCAGAAGGTGCTATAAAATATATGGGTGGTTATAATGTTGTTGCAGCTTTATGTTATAGTTTAATAAGCGATTTAAATATTAAAACTGATGTATGTTTACATTTAGATCATGGAAGTAGTTTAGAAAGTTGTAAAATGGCAATTGAAGCTGGTTTTAATTCTGTTATGATTGATGGTTCTTCTCTTCCTTTTGATGAAAATGTTGAACTTGTAAAAGAAGTAGTATCACTTGCTAAAAATCAAGATGTAGCAGTTGAAGCTGAAATTGGTTCTATGGGAAGTATCGATACTAATGGCTTAAAGAAGGGAACTAATACTACTTTAGAAGATTGTGTAAATTTTGTTACAGAAACAGGAATAGATTCAGTTGCTGCTAGTGTTGGAACAGTTCATGGAATATATAAGGGAGAATTAAATATTGATTATAAATTAATTAAAAGTTTAGCTGATGAATTACTTGTTCCTTTAGTTCTTCATGGAGGATCAGGCTTGTCTAATGAAACCTTAAAAAAATGTGTAGAATCAGGTATAACTAAAATTAATATTAATTCTGATATTCAAGAATCTTGGAGTTTAGAAGTTAAAAAATATTTACAAGAAAATCCTGATGTAATTGATCCAAGAAAAATTATTGGTAGTGGTAAGGAAGCTATTAAATCTGTGGTTGCTTCTAAAATTAACATAAATAATTAAAAAAAATAAAATATAGTGGTGATGAAATGCAAAGATTAAAAATACAAGGTAATCAAAAATTAACAGGAACGGTAAGAATAAGCGGTGCTAAAAATAGTGCTGTTGCCTTAATACCAGCTGCTTTACTTGCAAGTGATAAAACAACTTTATGTAATATTCCTAATATATTAGATATTGATTACTTAGAAAAAACTTTAAATTATTTAGGTGCTAAAGTTAATCGTGCTAGTGGTAGTATGGTAATTGACGCATCTAATCTTAAAAATTTAGAAATACCGGAAGAATTATCTAGTAAACTTCGAGCTTCTTATTATTTCATGGCAGTTTTACTTGCTAGATATAAACGGGTAAAAATGCATTTTCCAGGAGGATGTAAAATAGGTAGTAGACCAATTGATCAAACTTTAAAAGCTTTTAAATCTTTAGGAGCAACTGTTAATGAAGAAAACGATATTTATACAATTGAAGCTGATAAATTAATTGGTTCTGAAATAAAACTTGATATGCCCAGTGTAGGTGCTACCATTAATGCTATTTTAGTTGCTGTATTAGCTGAAGGGACAACAATTATTAAAAATGCAGCTAAAGAACCTGAAATAAGTGATTTAGCTTCTATGTTAAAGAAAATGGGAGCTAAGATAACAGGAGATGGAACCAAAGAAATAACTATATGTGGTGTTAAAGAACTAACTGGTTGTAATCATGATATAATTCCTGATCGTATAGAAACAGGAACTTATACTATAATTGGAGCTTTACTTGGAAATTATTTAAAAATAGATAACATTGTTCCGGAACATATTAAAAGTTTAACAGATGCTTTAGAAAGTATGGGTTCTGATCTTGAAATTCATGATGATTATTTAATAATTAATAGTTCTAAATTAAATGCAATTTCCTTGAAAACTTCAGGTTATCCAGGATTCCCAACTGATTTACAACAACCATTTGTAAGTCTTCTAACTCAAGCAAAAGGAAAAAGTACTATGACAGAAACCATATATGAAAATAGATTCATGAATATTCCTTACTTAAATAAAATGGGAGCTAATATTCATACTGAAAATAAAACAGCAACTATTCTTGGCCCTACCAAATTAACAGGTAAAGAAGTAGTAGCAACTGATTTAAGAGCAGGAGCATCCCTTTTAATAGCTGGTTTAGTAGCCGATGGAGAAACAATAATTACCGAAATTAATCATTTATTAAGAGGATACGAGGAAATAGTAGAAAAACTGACAAATATAGGTGCTAAAATAGAGATTGAAGAAATATAATATATTGCTTTAATCTTTTATTTTGGAGGAATCATGAAAAAACTAATAGTTTTATTTTCAGTTATATTTTTAACTTTCATAATTTATAAGGTAAACGCCAATAACTTAATTGATTATATGTCAATAGGAGATAGTTTGGATCTTGGAATAAATTCCTATGGTAATAATACTTATAGTTATCATGATTATTTAAAGAATTATTTAGATAACAACAATTTATTAAATAAAACTTATTTTTACTATTCTAAAAATAATTACAAAATAGAAGAATTATTAAATGATATAAATAATAATAAAAAAATAGTTTTTAAAGATAAAACATATAATATAAAAAAAGATTTAAGAGAAGCAGATTTAATAACAATAGCAATTGGAATGGATGAATTAATAAGTATTATAGAATACAATGGAACATTAAATAATAAAAATGAAGTTTATTTAAAAGTAGATAAATTAATTTCTAATATGGATAAATTGGTTAATTATATAAAAAAAATGTCTTCTTCAAATATAATTATCATTGGTTATTATAATCCTTATCAAACTAATAATTTAGAAATAAATAGATTATTTTCTTATATAAATGATAAATATAATACTATAGCTAAAAAATATAAAGTTACCTATATAGATATATATGAAGTTATTAAAAGCAGTAAAGAATATTTACCTAATTATAAAGATTATCATTTAAATTCTAAAGGATACTTAAAAATAGCTAGTAAAATAATTGAAAAATTAGATTATTAGGTAAAAATATCTGAAAATACTTGATTTTTTTAATATTTTCTGATATCTTATATAAGAAATATTTATTACTATGAATTGTTTAATTCATGGCGAAAGGAGATAAGATGAAAAAGAATATCCATCCAGAAAGTTATGAAGTAGAAGTTACTTGTGCTTGTGGAGAAAAATTTAAAGCAATGTCAACTAAAAAAGAAATTAATGTTGAAGTTTGTTCAAAATGTCATCCATTCTATACAGGAAAACAAAGTAGAGCTTCTAAAGCAGGACGTGTTGACAAATTTAATAAAAAATATGGTTTTGAAAAAAGCAATTAGGCTTTTTTTTTTTAATAATTTATGATATATTTAAACTGGTGATGAAAATGGAAAAAATTAAATTAGGATTTGCATCTGATCATAGAGGCTATGAATTAAAACAAGAATTAATTGATTATTTTAAAACCAAAGATTATATAATTGATATAACTGATTGTGGAACTGATTCATCAAATTCTTGTGATTATCCAGATTATGCTTTTATTTTAGGTCATGCAATTACTAATAAAACAGTTGACTTTGGAGTTAGTATATGTGGATCAGGAATTGGTATTAGTATTGCTATGAATAAAATAAAAGGTGTTTATTGTGCTAAAGTAAGTAGTAGTTTAGAAGCAAGATATACAAGACTTGATAACGATACTAACTGCGTTGCTATATCAGCTGATACACCTTTAGAAAAAGCTAAAGAAATAGTTGAAACATTTATTAAAACAGATTTTTCTAATTTAGATAGACATAAAAGAAGAATAGAAAAAGTTAAAAAAATTGAGGAAAATTTATATGACTAAGTTTATTTTATATGTTTTAGTAAGTATTATTACTTTTTGGGCAATGGATGGAATTAATATAAATGAATTTTTTAAAAAAGGACAAGTTATTAAAGCTAGAGTTATGTATTTTTTAATTCTATTATCTATTATATACTTAGTTACTAATTTTATTTATGATTTTGTTTATTTAAAAATATTTTAAAAATTTGTATAAAAAAGTAAGTTCAGGAAATACTTTAAATGAGGTGAATTTTATGAAATTAAAATCATTTGTATTTCCTGTTTTATATATTTCTTTAATATTTACAGTTATTGTAGGTTTATATTTTACTAGTAAAGTGTTAAAACAAAGTGATAATAATTCTTTAAAAGATATTACATATGTATCAAAAACTATTTTAGATAATACTATTCCTGTTATAAGTGTTGATGATACTATTGCAAATCCATATACAGGTGATAATGTTAAAATAGCTAGATATTTCTATAATCTAGAAGATGATATGGATAGACAAAAAGAATCAATTATTTATTATAATGATACTTATATGCAAAGTAGTGGTATTGATTATACAAGTGAAAATAGCTTTGATGTTATTAGTATATTAGAAGGTGTAGTAATTGATATAAAAGAAGATGAATTACTTGGTAAAATAGTTGAAATTAAACATACTAATGAATTAGTATCTAGTTATGCAGGTTTATCTGAAATAAATGTTTCTAAAGGCGAAAATATTACTAAAGAAATGAAAATAGGTAAATCAGGAAGTAATAAGATTAATGAATCTTTAGGTAATCATTTACATTTTGAAGTATATAAAAATGGTGTTAATATTGATCCACTTAAAGTAATAGGTAAAAAATTAGGTGATATTTAATCATCTTTTTTAATATTTTTTTTAATATTGGTAATACTATTTTTAGAGGTGAAGAATGAAAGACTTAGGAATTGATTTAGGAACTGCTAATATTTTAATTTATATAAAAGGTGAAGGAATAGTTTTAAATGAACCAAGTGTTGTAGCAATTGATATGGAAACAAAAAGACCACTTGCTTTTGGAAGTGATGCTAATTTAATGCTTGGTAAAACTCCTTTTAAAGTGAAAGCTATAAGACCTATGAAAGATGGAGTAATTGCTGATTTTCAAATAACTGAGATGATGCTTGATTATTTTGTTAATAAAATAAAAGCCAGAGGAATATTTAAGAAGCCTAGAATAGTTATATGTTGTCCAGCTGATACAACTCCAGTTGAAAAAAATGCTATTAAAGAAGCAGCTGAAAAATTAGGAGCTAAAAAAGTTTATTTAGAGGAAGAACCAAAGGCAGCAGCAATTGGAGTAGGTCTTGATATTAGTAAACCAAATGGTAATATGATTATTGATATAGGAGGAGGTACTACTGATATTGCTGTTTTATCTCTTGGCGGAATTGTTGTTAGTAGATCTTTAAAAATAGCAGGTAATGTTTTTGATAATGATATAAAAGAATATATTAAAAATAAATATCGTTTATTAATAGGTGATAAAACTGCTAGTACTATTAAGCATGAAATAGGTTCTGTTTATGAAAGTGATGATTCAAAAATGGAAGTAAGAGGAAGAGACTTAGAAACAGGATTACCAAGTATAATCGAAATATCTAGTAGTGAGATAGAAGAGGCTTTAGAAGACGATGCTCAAAAAATAGTAGTAGCTTGTAAAAGTGTTCTAGAAGAAACTCCTCCAGAATTATCAGCTGATATTATTGAAAATGGAGCTATTTTAACTGGGGGTGGATCTTTATTAAATGGTTTTAAAGAATTGCTTGAAGCTGAACTTAAAATACCGATTTTTCTAGCTGAAAGTCCTTTAACTAGTGTTGCTGAAGGAACTGGTATAATGCTTGATAATTTATATATGCTAGATTAAAAATAGAGAATATTTGATTTATAGATATGTGAGTTTATTGCTCACTTTTTGTTCATAAAAATATTTTTACTTTTAACTCCTTATTTTATAAGGATTAAACCTTTAATTAGAACTAGGATTTTTCTTTTAAAATACTAGTTTTTTTACTCTTAAAGTGGTATAATTTTTTGTGGAGGTTTTTTTTATGAATAGTACAATCTTATATTCTATTAAGGTTATAATAACTACCCTTTTAATAGCAGCTTTTTCTATTCCGGTTGTAAAAAAAATAGCAATTCATATAAATGCTTTAGATATTCCAAATGAAAGAAAAGTTCATAAAAAACCAATGCCAAGACTAGGTGGCTTAGGAATATTTTTTGCATTTTTAGTAGGTTATATGCTATTTGGTCAAAATACAATTAGAATGAATTCTATTTTAATTGGTAGTTTTATAATTATTTTAACTGGTATGATAGATGATATCAAACCTTTAGATGCTAAAGATAAATTAATTGGTCAATTATTATCAGCTTCAATTATAGCTTTTTATGGAGAAATACTTTTAGATAACATTACAGCTTTTGGTTTAAACATAAACTTTGGTTATTTTGCCTATCCAATTACAATTATATTTATAGTAGCTTGTATGAATATTATCAATTTAATTGATGGCTTGGATGGTCTTGCCGGTGGTGTTTCAGCAATTTTTTTCATAACAATAATAATTATTTGTTTCTTTCAAGGAAGAACAACAGGTCTTGAATTTACTTTGGCTTTAATTACTTTAGGTAGTACTTTGGGATTTTTAGTTCATAACTTTTACCCAGCTAAAATATTTGCAGGGGATTCCGGTGCTTTGTTTTTAGGCTTTATAATAGCAGTTATTTCTCTTCTTGGATTTAAAGCAACAGTTTTAACATCTGTTTTTATTCCTATTTTAACTTTAGGTGTTCCAATTTTAGATACTTTTTTTGCTATTATTAGAAGACTTTTAAAACATAAAAAAATATCTGATGCTGATAAACAACATTTACATCATCAATTACTTGGAATGAAATTTTCTCATCGTAATACAGTTTTAATTATTTATGGTGTTAATATTTTATTTGCAATGGCATCTATATTTTATACTTTAAACGAACAAATAGATATTTATATAAGACGAGGGATTTATCTTATTTTACTTGTTTTAATATTCTGGTTTATTAATAAAACTAATATAATAACTGATAAACATATAAAGTTTGGTAAGAATAAATAATTCCGAGGTGATATTTATGATAAATTTTGTAATTTATGAAGATGAAGAATATTTTAGTGAATTATATAAAAGTGAAATTCACAAATTTATGTGTGATGACAATGATTATTATAAAATATATCATTTCAATAAATATAGTGATGATATAATGAATACTATTAAAAAATTAAGTGGTCAAAATATTTATATATTAGATATTGAAGTAGAAGGTAAATCGGGACTTGATCTTGCAAGAGATATTAGAAGTTTTAGAAAAACCATGAATGATCAAATAATAATTGCAACAGCTCATTTAGATTTAATTCAAAATGCTTATCATAAAAAAATACTAATGGTTGATTTTGTCTCAAAATTCGATGATTTAGAATCAAACCTTTTAGCTTGTTTTCGTGATATTTATGAAACTTTTAATAGTAATGAATTTTTATCATTTAAACAGGATGGAGAAATTATTAGAATACCTTATAATGATATTTTATTTATTGAAAAAGATAAAAATGAAGAATGTTTATTTATAGAAACTGAAGGTGGAAGATTTAGATATCGAGGTAATATTTCAAAAATAGAAGATATGTTAAAAGATGACAAGAGATTTTTCAAAACTCATAGAAGTTGTATTGTTAATACATTTAAAATAACTAAAATTGTTCCTTTAGAACCAGCAATTTACTTTAATGATAAATTTACTAATAGCTTATCACGTGATAAGAGAAAAGAGTTAGAAGAAATATGTATGTTTGGTGATGGAGATTTAGATTATGATGATGAAATTTGATATATTAACTTGGATTAATTATTTTGTAGGTGCTTTTATTTGTTTATTTGGCATGTTTCTTTCGGGAACAATAATTACTAATAATAAGGTAAAAGAAATAAAACTTTCTAGTTACTTTTTCTTACTTTTCTTTTCCTTTTTTATGATAATTAACACTTTATTATTAAATAATATTTCTAAGATGTTTGGAATTATATTAATTTTATATTTAGTTTTTAAAATAATTTATAAATGGAATAACAATTATACAGTTATTATTTCAATAGTTACTTATATAACTTGTATTTTAGGAGAAGTATCATTTTATTTAATAGTAATTTTATTAGAAAAAATAATAGGAATAAAAATTTTAATAAATGCATCACGTTCTTCAATTGCAAATATTATTATTGCAGTTTTATGTTGTTTATATGCTATTTTATTAAAAAATAGAATTAATAAATTATTAGATAGATTTATTAAAGTTAAAAGTATAACTCCTATTTTTATTAGTATTGTAACAATATTAATTATTTTCTCTTCTATGTATAATTTATATCTTAATAATTGGATTTTTAATCATAAATTTATTATGAATATTATAGTTATATTTGGTTGTTTATTTTTATTAATTAATATAATAAATCAATATATTAAAAATAAAGAAATTACTGATAAATATAAGTTACTAGAAGATTATATGAAAACTTCTGCTGAAATAATAGAAAAGTATAGTTCAACAATTCATAAATATAAAAATAATTTAATAGCCATAAAAGGATATATTAATTCTTCTACAGCAAGTGCTAATAATTATATAGATACATTATTAGGTAATTTTGAAAATAAAAAATATACTTGGTTTAATAAAATTAATTGTATACCAATAGATGCATTAAGATATTTAATATATTTTAAATTATCACAAGCAGAAACATCAAATTTAAAAATATCAGTTGATATTAGTTCTGAAATAAAGAAGATATCTGATAATAGAATTATTAATAAGAATAAAAATATTATGTTAGAACTTGTTGGAGAATATTTTGATAATGCAATATATGCTTCTAAAAATTCTAAAGATAAACAATTATGTCTTTCTATGTATGTTGAAAATAATGTTTTATACTTTGTTTTAAGTAATACATATGAAGGTAATGTAGATTTAAGTTCTATAACTAAAAATGGATTTACTACTAAAGGAAAAGGTCATGGTTATGGATTATATGGTGCTCAAATAGTATTAAATACCACTCCTGCTTTAGAGGTTAAATATGATATTATTGATAATAATTTTTTTGTTATATTAACTTTAAAATTAAATTAAAACTAAATAGAAATAAAAATCTATTTAGTTTTTAATAATATTATTAATACAAAAAAGGACTATTTTTAGTCCCTTTCACTATTTGTTTAGCATTGATTTTGGCATATCAGGTTCATCAATAATCAATGCCCAACAACCTGTAGTAGCAACACCAGCAACAACTAAACCAACAGCACCAAGAAGTAAAGATAAATATTTTTTCATAATTTCCTCCTTTTTTATCTTTTTCCCTTTTTATTCTTTTAACATATAAGATATTAGTTTTTGTAATTTAGATAATTTTTGTAAGGCAATTTAAATATTTTATATGTTATCGGTAAAATTAAAATTGTTTCTAATGCTAAGCTAAACATTAAAAGATTTTTAATTAATATATTATTTAACAATATAATTAAAGCTAAATAAATTATTCCAGTTACAATACTTAAAAACTTATAAATTTTTCTTTTTTTACTATTTATAAGTGGTCTTTTAATAGTATCAGCAGGTGCATATAATAAGAAACAAATTAGACAAATAATAGGTACTATGATGTAAGTTAAATTAGAAAATATAAAGTTTTTGCAAATATAAGGAATACATATAAATGATATACTAGATGATATCCAACACCATATACTTTTAGAAGCATGTAAACCAAATGCAAAAGCTCTTAAGATGTTAAACATTAATAGAAATATAACTGCTTCTTTAAATAGTCCTAATATATATGCTAAAAGAAGTATAATAATTATTTTTGAAACCGTAAGATAAATTGCTTCTATTCCATATTTGATTTCTTCTAGTTGAGTTTTATCGTATTTGTTTAAATCTTTTATAAGATTTATAGAACTATTTACGACAAAATTCTTAACCATATTTCCTATCACCAAAATCATTATATAATATTATTTAATTATTTTTTGAAAAGTAGCTGAATAGTTGTTTTTTACATGGTTTTAGCATTTTATTGATTAAAAGTCGATAATTTTACTGAAAAAGTACTAAAAAGATACGATTGGTAAATATTTGGTAAAAAATGGTTTAAATTTGATATGATTATTTTGCGCAGGAAAGAAAAGTAGATCTACGAAAAAAATATTATATGATAAGGAGAGATATGAACGTGGTAAGAGGTAGAGTTAAGTGGTTTAATAATGAGAAAGGTTATGGCTTTATTGAGTTTACTGAAAAAGATGATATATTTGTTCATTATTCAGCAATTAATCAAGAAGGTTATAAAAGCTTACAAGAAGGACAAATTGTTGAGTTTACACTTTTAGAAACTTCAAAAGGGTATCAAGCACTTAATGTCACAGTAGTAAAAGATAAAATTATCGCTTAAACGATAGTTTTTTTCTTTATTATGTGATATAATCAAAATATAAAAGGAGATGATATGATGGAAGTTTTAGTTAGAGGTAATAAAATAGACATTACTGATGCTATGAAAGATTATGTAAAGGAGAAGTTATCTAAGTTAGATAAATATACTTTAGATGATACAACTGCAACAGTTCTTGTTAAAATTAGGAATTATTCTCAGAAAGTGGAAGTCACTATTCCTCTTAAAACATTAATGTTAAGAGCCGAAGATGAGAGTCAAGATTTTTATTCAGCTGTTGATTTAGTTGTAAACAAACTAGAAAGACAAATTAGAAAGAATAAATCTAAATTAAAGAAAAGAGAAAAATCAGGAATTAAAGAATTTAATATAGATGATATAACTGATAATATCGAAGATGAAGTGGTTATCAAAAGAAAGAAAATAGATATTAAACCTATGAATTTAGATGAGGCTATTTTACAAATGGAATTATTAGGACATAATTTCTATATGTATAAAGATAGTGATATTGGACGTATTGCACTAGTTTACAAGAGAAATGATGGCGGCTATGGAGTAATTGAGGAAGAATAATAAAACAAATAAACAAGATATTCCATTCTTGTTTATTTTTTGATACAATATTATTTGTCAAGGAGGATGCATGAATATATTTAAAAAATTATTTGATCATGAATATAAAGAATTAAAAAGATTTAATGAACTTGCAAGTAGCATAATGGCTCTTGATGAGAGTTATCAAAAATTAAGTGATGAAGAACTTAAAAATAAAACTACAGAGTTTAAAGAAAGATTAAAAAATGGTGAAACATTAGATGATATTTTAGTAGAAGCTTTTGCTACTGTTAGGGAAATGGCTTATAGAAAACTAGGTGAGAAAGCTTTCTTTGTTCAATTAGTTGGTGGTATTGCTATTCATTATGGAAATATTGCTGAACTTAAAACAGGTGAAGGTAAAACATTAGTAACCACTTTTCCAGCTTATTTAAATGCCTTAACAGGTGATGGGGTTCATGTTGTAACTGTAAATGAATACTTAACCGTTAGAAATGCTGAATGGATGGGACCAATTTATGAAGGACTTGGTTTAACCGTTGGTATTAATAGACGTGATTTAACTCCTCAAGAAAAGAAAGAACAATATGATTGTGATATTTTATATACAACTAATAATGAACTAGGTTTCGATTATCTAAGAGATAACATGGTAGTAAGACGTGAAAATAGAGTTCAAAGAGGTCTTAACTATGCTATTATTGATGAAGTGGATTCAATTTTAATAGATGAAGCTAGAACTCCTTTAATTATTTCAGGAGGGGAAGTTGTAAGTGCTAATTTATATGTAGATGCTGATAGATTTGTTAAAAGTTTAAAAAATGAAGAAGATTATATCTATGATGAAAAGACTAAAGGTGTTACTTTAACTGATGATGGTAATCATAAAGCTGAAAGTTATTTCCATTTAAAAAATTTATATGATATGGAAAATAATGCTCTTGTTCATTATATTAATCAAGCTCTTCGTGCTAATTATTCAATGAAAAAAGACTTTGATTATGTTGTTCAAGATGGAGAAGTTTTAATTGTTGATCCATTTACAGGACGTATCATGAAAGGTCGTCAATGGAGTGATGGCTTGCATCAAGCAGTTGAAGCTAAAGAAGGCGTTAGAATTAATCAAGAAAATAAAACGGTTGCAACTATTACTTTCCAAAATTTATTTAGAATGTATAAAAAATTATCTGGTATGACAGGTACTGCTAAAACAGAAGAAGAAGAATTTAGAAATATTTATAATATGTATGTAATATCAGTTCCAACAAATAAACCAGTTGCAAGAATTGATTATCCTGATTTAGTATATCCAACCATGAAAGGAAAATATAAAGCAATAGTTGATGTAATTGTTGAAAAACATAAAACCGGTCAACCTATCCTAGTAGGTACAATTGCAGTTGAAACAAGTGAATTAATAAGTGAAATGTTAACTAAAAAAGGTATTAAACATGAAGTTTTAAATGCTAAAAATCATGCAAGAGAAGCTGAAATTATTTCTCATGCTGGTGAAAAGGGAGCTGTTACAATAGCAACTAACATGGCAGGACGTGGAACTGATATTAAATTAACAGATGAAACAAAAGCCTTGGGTGGCTTATGTGTAATTGGTACCGAACGTCATGAATCTCGTCGTATTGATAATCAGTTAAGAGGTAGATCAGGTCGCCAAGGTGATCCTGGTGAAAGTCAATTCTTTGTTTCTATGGAAGACGAGTTAATGGTTAGATTTGGAACTGATCGTATTAAAGGTTTACTTCAATCAATTGGTTTTGATGAAAATCAAGCAATTAGAAGTAAAACATTTACTAAATCTTTATCATCAGCTCAAGCTAAAGTTGAAGGTAATAACTTTGATATGCGTAAACAACTTCTTGAATATGATGATGTTATGAATAATCAAAGAGAAGATATCTATGAAAGAAGAAATGAAATTTTAGACAATGATTCTATTCATGAGACAGTTCTAGATACAATTCATTCTTATGTTTCTTACCTAGTTGATACTCATTATACAGATGGAAAGATATCAGGTGAAGCTTTAAAAGATTTAGTTGATATTGTTAATCATGATTTACTAAGACAAGATATAAAAGAAAGTGATATAACTTCTAAAAGTGAAGATGATGCTATCAATTATATATTTGATAAATGCAAAGATGAATATGAAAATAAATTAAAAAATATTCCAGTTGAAGTTACCAATGAATTTGAAAAAGCAATTAGTTTAAATGTAATCGATAAATATTGGACTGAAAATATAAATACTTTATCACATTTAAGAGAAGCTGTTATGATGCGTGGTTATGGTGGTCAAGATCCATTACGTGCATATACTATGGAAGGCTTAGAAATGTATGAAAATATGTTAGATAGAATTGATAAAGATATAAGTATTTATTTAATGAATGCTGAAATAAGACAAAATATTGAAAGAAAAGAAGTAGTTAAAAATAAAATAACTAATGATAGTGATAATTCAGCAACAAATAAACCTAAGGTAAATAAAAGCAAAATTGGAAGAAATGATCCATGCA
>CAKPFH010000004.1 GCA_934153655.1 uncultured Bacilli bacterium | reverse complement strand
GGTTCTAATTGGTCTACTGCAAATACAACTACAACCGATATGTTCTCAGGTGCTAAGATAAGTGAAGTTACTAAAAAAGCCTAAGTTATTTGTTTAAATTTTTTTGAGAGTTTAATACTCTCTTTTTTGTTAAAAAAAATTAAAGATAGTGTAAAATTTTATTGACTGAAATTAAGCAGTTAAAACTCTAAATAAATGAGAAATTTTAAAGTTAGTAGAATTTAATGCTGGTAAATTAGAAGAATGATTGTCAAAAATAGAAAAAGATAATTGTTCTTTTTTAATAGTAGTAACTTCTTGATTATTGCAGGAATTAAGATATAAATTTAAAATATTAATACCGTTCAATTTATATTCTTGAAGTTTAATTAATTTTTGAATATGTCTTGTAGGATAAGCTTTAGGCTCATAAGAAAAAGGCCTTGCAATATCATGAGATATATGAGATTCCATAGAGAATTTATATTTACTTTTTTTCATTTCTTTTATAGAATCCCAATGAGATATAATATAATGATGATAAGATTTAAGAGTTTTAGTTCTTTTGGAATCCTTATCTTTAAATATAGTTTTAAAAATAGAATAAAAAGAAGTTTTGTCATCATTATCGATACATTCCCATAATTTTTTTCTTAAAGACTCATCTTTAGTAGAACGATTAATTTTTTGTTTAACATGAAATTCACATAAACAAGGAATAATAACATTTTCACAAAATAATTTTAAATTAGAAGTACCAGCATCACTTAATACTTTAATATTTTTAAATTTTTTAAAATCAAAAATTTTAGAAATAGTATCCATAAACTCATTCCAAGGATTTTTACCAGTAGTAAGAAAAGTAAATTTGTTATTTAAAATTCTTCTTTTGCCTTTTGTAATTATATCAGTAAATGTAATAAATGCTTTACTCATAATAAAATTTTTTGATTTAGTTTTAGGAACAGGAAGTAGTAATTGTTTATTAGGATTACTTAGCCAATTCATAAAATTAGTAAATTCTTTTTTAATTTGCTCTGTTGTTTTAGTTTCAATCTTAGTATCTTCTTTAAAATAAATTTTTAATTGTTCATGAATATATTTTTCATCAATCATAATATAGAGAGTATCACTATCGCTTTCAATAACAGAATATTCTATATTTGGAACATTCCATTTATCAAGTCGATTATAAATATCTTGTCTAAAAATATTAATTGGTTGATTATTGTTTAGATAAGAAAGAATAGAGTTTATTTGATTAGAGGCTATTTCAGCACCTTTTTTTGATTAGTGGCTATTGCATTATCAATAGCTATACCTTTTATAATTTTATCGTATCTATCATATTCAGGAAGATGGAATAAAGTATCAATAAAATAAAAATGCTTTTTTCTATCGTTTTTATCATAATAATAAACTCTATCAAATTCTAATATTCCAAAAATTGTAACGATACTTCTATGACATTTCTTAACGCATATATTAAATTGTTTCTTTCTATCATCTGATTTTAAATATTAATCATCTAATATTTTAAAGGTATCGACTATAACTTTAAGAATATTTTTTCTTGTACTTTCTTCAAAATTTAACATTAGATTTTCATATTTATTATCAGAATTATATCTGAAAATGTTATCTAGTAAATCATTAGTAACATCATTTATAAATTCAGATAATTTTACTTTTAATAATTTTTTTGCTTCATTTTCTAAAAAGTATGGTATTATATACATAAGAGAACTCCTTATACTATTTTGCTTATTTTATAATAGTATTTTAACATGAAGTTCTCTTTTTGTATTCAGTCAAAACTTTTTTACATAATCTTTAGTTTAAATAACTTGAAAAAGTAAAAAAAACATGATATGATTTTATCATGATAAGGAGAGTTGAGGAAGCGATTTATTGTTGATTTTGCGTCTTAAAAAATACATTTTAATTCGCAACTATAACGTACAAAATAATTCGCAACTCAACAAAAAAATAGAAATGGAGTTGATTAAATGAAATCTAATACTAATTACTTTACAATTAATCAATTTTTTACTTTACAAAACTTTACATGGGGGGGGGGGTGGAAAAACCCTATAGCTCCTTATATATAAAGGAAATTAATATAATAAATGATGCCTAACAACATGATTAAGTTTACAGTTTATCTGTAATTTTTAATCGCGTTTTTTTAATTGTCCACATAATACGATTTTTTTAGACATGAAAAAACTTTATAATAAATAAAAAGAGTGTTATAATAAAATTATATTAGAATAGAGGGGCAAAAAAAATGAAAAGAGGTTTATATGAAAAATAAAAAAATAATAATAACATTAAGTATAATAGTAGTTTTAATACTTTCAATAGGAGTAACCTTTGCTGTATTTAATTACAATAAAGTAGGTACTAAAAACTCTAGTTTGGTTGTAGGCGATATCTACATGCATTATAATGAAACAAATGAATTAACTATTGAAAATGCTATGCCATTTGATGGAACAAGATACATTGTAAATAAAAATGCTACAGAAGAAGATATAAATAGTTGTGTGACTTTTTTAACAAAGAATTGGGGTGATGAAAAAACAAGTGGAATTAATGAGGGAGAAAACTATAAAAATTTTTGTAATGGAACAGGAACGATATTAAATCAAACTTTACAGCAGGGGTTGAATAATAAACAATTTATACCATATTTTACAGAAAATTTAGAGATAAGAAATATAATTGAAAAAAGTTTATATGCGGAGTTATCATATTTAGAATTTACGATAGATGGTAAGAATACAACACAAGATAAAGATGTTTATTATGAAATAAATTTATCACATGGTGAACAAATGGCTGGAAAACAAACAAGAATAAAAGACGAATTATTAAGGTTTGCATTAGTTGAATATGATAATGGTACAACTAAAAAGATATTTACAGATTATAGTTTTTCAGATCTAGAAAATAAAACTATTTGGACTGATTATATTGCTAGAAATACTACGGAAGAAATAAAAAGAACATATAGACTTTATATGTGGATATTCGATAACACTAAAATATGTTCTGGTGAATTAACTGAAAATTGTGATTATTATACAAATAAAACTCCTAACTGGAGTGATGTATTTGCTAGTATTAAAGTAAATGCAAGTGGTGATTTTTCAGAAAAACATGTTAATTATAATGTATTAAAAAATGATTTGGTTTCAAAAATAGATATTGCAAAATCAAATATCACAGAAATTAATTTTTTAAAATTAAGTGAAGAAGAAATAAATGCTAAATACCAAGCGGCAACTTATAAAAGTAGTGGTGTAAGTCCATCTTATACTGGTAATATTAAAATATGGTTAGAAAATGATACTAATGATACTACAAAATATATAATGAATGTTGCTAGTAATGAAACAATTTATTTCCCAAGGGATAGTAGTTCTTTATTTCAAGAATACAGAAATGTTAAAAATATAAATTTTTCTAATATTGATACAAGTAATGTAGAAAAAATGGAAGGAATGTTTGTTGTTTGTACACAATTAGAAAGTATAGATTTAAGTAAATTTGATACAAGTAAGGTAACAAGTATGCGATCAATGTTTGCATATTGTACAAAGTTAGCTAGTTTAGATTTAAGTAATTTTGATACTAGAAATGTTATTAACATGAATTTTATGTTTCAAAATTGTAGTAGTCTTGATGTAGTTTATGTTGGTTCTAATTGGTCTACTGCAAATACAACTACAACCGATATGTTCTCAGGTGCTAAGATAAGTGAAGTTACTAAAAAAGCCTAAATTATTTGTTTAAATTTTTTGAGAGTTTAATACTCTCTTTTTTGTTAAAAAAATTAAATTTTAACTTGATTATTCTATTAATTTAAGATATGATAAGTTTACTTGTAAAAGGAGGATTGTTATGCCAGAATTACCAGAGGTTGAAACAGTTAAAAATGTTTTAAAAAAAGATTTAATAGGTTTAAAAGTAATAGATGTAAATATATATTATCCTGATATGGTTAAAACTAATAATTTAGATAGTATTAAAAATGAAGAATTTCTTGATATAAAAAGACTAGGAAAATGGCTTATATTTGAAACAACTAATTATTATTTAGTTAGTCATTTAAGAATGGAAGGTAAGTATTTTTATACCAATGATTGTTTAAAAACTAAGCATGATCATATAATTTTTAAATTAAGTAATAATTATTATTTAAAATATAATGATGTACGTAAATTTGGAGTAATGTACTTGGTTTCTAAAGATAAGTTATTTCTTGATACTCCTTTAAAAGAACTTGGTCTTGAACCATTTAGTAAAGAATTAACACCAGATTATTTATTAAATAAATTAAAATTAAAGAAAAATAGTATTAAAACTTGTTTATTAGATCAAAGTATAATTACAGGAATAGGTAATATCTATGCTGATGAAATTCTTTTTAAAAGTCATATTTATCCTTTAAAAAAAGCTTATTTATTAAATTCTAATAATTGTTTAGATATTATTAATAATACTAAAGAAATACTAACTGATGCCATTAAATATAAAGGAACAACTATTAGAAGTTATACTTCTAGTTTAGGTGTATATGGATCTTACCAAGATAAATTATTAGTTCATACTAAAAGTATTTGTCCTATTTGTCAAGAAAAATTAGTAATTACTAAAGTATCAGGTAGAACTACTTATTATTGTCCTAAGTGTCAGGTGGAAGATGAGTAGTTTTCAAGGAGTAATAACTAAAACTATATTTAAATCAGATAATAATTATATGGTTTTGTTATTTAAAGTATTAAAAAATGATTTAGATGATAGTTATAATAATAAAACTATTACCATAACGGGTTATTTCTATGATACTTTAGAAAATACTAATTTAGAAGTAATAGGAGAACTTACAAAACATTTAAAGTATGGTATGCAATTAAATGTTTCAAGTTATAAAGTAATAGTTGCTGAAGATAAAAATAGTATTATTAAATTCTTTACCAGTGATTTATTTAAAGGTATAGGTGAGGCTAAAGCTTTAAAAATATATGAAGCTTTAGGAGATGATGCTATTAGTAAAATTAAAAGTGATAGTGGTGTTTTAGATAGTATTGAGTCTTTATCTAAGAAAAATAAAGAAACTATTAAAAATAAAATAGAAGAAATGGATAATAGTTCCGAAATAATTTTAAAAATAACTGATCTTGGTTTTAGTATAAAGGAAAGTACTTTAATTTATAAATATTATAAAGAAGAAACTTTAAGTATTTTAGAAAATAATTTATATGATATTTATTATGATCTTGAAAAAATAAGTTTTCAAAAAGTCGATTTAATTGCTAGAAAAAATAATTATTTAAAAGATGATATAAGAAGAATAGAAGCAGGTATCATAGAAACTATGAATGTTTTGTCATTTGAAACAGGTAATACTATTCAAACTAAAAGTGAAATATTTAATCTTTTAAAAGTAATTATTAATTATTTAATACCAGATGATTTATTTTTAGATTGTTTAATTTCTTTAATTAAAAAGTTAAAAATAATGGATTTAGGATTAGATAACTATGAACTTTTAATATACTATGAAGCTGATAATAATATAGTTAAACGTTTAACTTATTTAAAAAATAAACCTGATACTTTAATTAAAGAAACTAAGTTAGATAAAATGATTAATAATTTAGAAAATATTTATAATATTAAATATGATGATAAACAAAAAGAAGCAATTAAATTAGCTTTTTTAAAAAATTTTTTAATTATATCAGGTGGACCGGGAACTGGGAAAACTACTATTATTAAATCAATTGTTTCAATGTATGAAGATTTCTATTCAAAAGATGATATAGTTTTACTTGCTCCAACGGGACGTGCTAGTAAACGAATTATGGAAGCTACTAACTACCCAGCTAGTACTATTCATAGGTTTTTAAAATGGAATAAAGATACTAATAGATTTCAAGTAAACGAATATAATAAAAGTGATTGTAAAATTGTCATAGTAGATGAAGTTAGCATGTTAGATACAATTTTATTTTCTTCTCTTTTAAAAGGACTTAAATTTGATACTATTTTAATTATGGTAGGTGATGCTAATCAATTGCCTAGTGTATCACCTGGTAATATTTTAAAAGATTTAATAGAATCAGAAGTATTTTCGGTTGTTGAACTTAATACTCTTTATAGACAAAAGAAAGGATCAAATATAATAGAACTTGCTCATGATGTTAATTTAGGAGAAGTTAATTATAATTTATTTAATAAAAGTGATGATTTATTCTTTTATAAAGCAAGTTCAATTGATATAAAAGAAAATTTAACTATTATTATTAATAAACTAAAAACAAGTGATTATTTATCTTATCAAATAATGGCACCTATGTATAAAACTTTAAATGGAATTAATAATTTAAATAAATGTATGCAAGAATTATTAAATCCAAAAGAGTCTAATAAAAATGAAATGATTATAAATGATTGTTTATATAGAGAAGGAGATAAAGTATTACAACTTATGAATATGCCTGATGATAATATTTATAATGGTGATATTGGTATAATTATTGAAATTAATAATATATTAAAAGAAATAACTATTGATTTTGATTCTAATATTGTTACATTTAATTCTTCTAATTTTCAAAACTTTACTCTTGGTTATGTTATTAGTATTCATAAATCTCAAGGAAGTGAATTTAATACGGTAGTTATTCCTATTTTAAATGAATATGGCAGGATGCTTTATAAAAAATTAATTTATACAGGAATAACAAGAGCTAAAAATAAATTAATTTTATTAGGAGAAGTAAATGCCTTAAATCAAAGTGTTATAAATGAAAAAGAAAATAATCGAAAAACTAATTTAGTAAATAAAATTAAAGAAAGATATAATTTAAATGTATAAAATAAAAAATATCACTCATAATATAAATGGTACAAAAAGTACCAATCATATTTTTAGTAGGTGATATTTGTGAAAAAAGGCATGATTTTAGGAATAACAGGTCTTATTATGGTAGGAGCTGGAACAATAGTTTATAACTTTGTTTTAAGTCCTAGAACTAAAAGAGAAATGTGTCGTCTAGAAAATGACATGTGTAATGACTTTGAAAATATGATGAAACTAAAATAGAAAGATTAATTTCTTTCTATTTTTCGTCTTTTCCTTTAAAAGTTAAAATTTTACCAGTTTCATTTAAAATAGTTGGTTCTTTAAAATCTTGATAATTTAAAATATTAATTATTTTTAATTTATCTTCATTTGGTAATTTATTAGTATTTAAAATAGTTAATAACTTAGTAATTCTTTTATCTAGATCATAGTTTTGTTTAAGAGAAATTGCATAGAATAAACATATTTCTAAACACCAAAGAGTTACTATAATATTAGTTAGTAAATTATTAGTTAAAAAATATATTAAAGTAGTAAATAGTATTTTTATAATAGTTCTAACAATTAAGATTTTTTTAGTTCTTTTTAAACTTCTTTTTTTATTTAATAAATTATATTTATTTTCTTTAAGTTCTTTGATAATTTCTTCTTTGGTATTTTGATTAAGTGGTAAGTATTTTTGTAATTTGTCTTCATAAGTTATAACTATATAGTTATTTATTAATTCAATATCATTAATGTTATTCATATTTCCCCCATAGTTATTATACTAAATATTATTCACTTTCTAAAGTTTTTTTGAAAAATTCTTTTAAATATTAAAAAAATTCGTTATAATTAAAATAGATGGAGGAAATATGTTAGATATATTAAATAAAAATACAGATTATGAATTAGATAAAGTAGGAATTAATAATTTAAGAGGTTTAGCAATTGATATGATTAATAATGCTGGTAGTGGTCATTCAGGAATATGTTTAGGATCTGCTTCTATTATTTATACTTTATATAAAAGACATTTAATTATGGATTTAGATAATAAAGATTTTCTAAATCGCGATAGATTTATCATGTCAGCAGGACATGGAGTACCACTTTTATATGGAATATTTTATATGTTAGGTATTCTATCTCTTGATGATATTAAAAATTTAAGAAGAATAAATTCGAAAACTCCAGGACATCCTGAGTATTTGAAAACACCTTTTATAGAAATGTCAACTGGACCTTTAGGTCAAGGAGTAGCAACTTCAGTTGGTTATAGTATAGCTGAAGAATATTTACATCAAATCAGTAAGAAAAATATTGATTATTATACTTATGTTTTATGTGGTGATGGAGAACTTGAAGAAGGTATTACTTATGAAGCTTTAGCTTTAGCTGGTACTTTAAAACTTAAAAACTTAATTGTTTTATATGATAGTAATGATATAACTTTAGATAATAAATTAAGTATTTCCAGTTGTGAAGATATTAAAAAAAGATTTGAAAGTATTAATTTTAATATAATTGATGCTGTTGATAGTCCAGATAGTATTGATAATGCTTTAAAACTTGCTAGAAATAGTGATAGACCAAGTATTATTATTTGTAAAACAACTATTGGAATTTATTCTAAAAATCAAGGAACTAATTTAGTTCATGGAGTGCCACTTGATTTAGAAGATATTAGTAATGTTAAAGAAAAACTAGGAATAATTGATGCTCCTTTTACGGTTTCTGCTGATTGTTGTTTAGATTTAAAAACTAGTATTATTAATCGTTTTAAAGAATACAAAAAAACTAAAAAAATTGATTATAATAACTTAATTATTAAAAAAATAATGGAAAAAGATAATACTTATGAATTAAATGATTTAGATATTGAATATGAAAATAAATCTTTAAGAGTTTTATCAGGAGAAATTTTGAATAAAATAGCTGATAATTTTTCTTTATTAATAGGAGGATCAGCTGATTTGTCTAGTAGTTGTAAAACTAATTTAAGAAATTTTAAACCTTTTACAAGTGATGATTATTCAGGAAGAAATATTTATTTTGGTATTAGAGAACATGCTATGGGTGCTATTTTAAATGGGATGGCTCTTGCTGGACTTCGTCCTTTTGGAAGTACTTTTTTAACTTTTTCTGATTATATGAAACCAGCAATTAGAATGTCTTCTATGATGAATTTACCAGTTTTATATATATTTACCCATGATTCTATCACGGTTGGAGAAGATGGACCAACTCATCATCCTGTTGAACAACTTGCATCTCTTGAATTAATTCCTAATTTAAAAGTATATCGTCCATTTGATTTAAATGAGTTAATCGGATCTTACATGGAAATTATGAAAGAAAAATCTCCAAGTGCTTTAGTTTTACCAAGAGATAATAAAGAAATATCTAATGATACTAAGATAAGCGGAGTAGAAGACGGTATTTATTTAGTAAGAAAAACTGAATATGAAGATTATATTAATTTAATTAGTAATGGAGAAGAACTAGGTATAACTTTAAAATTAAGTGAAAATTTAGAAAGTATTGGCATTCATGCAAATGTTTATAGTGCTCCTTGTCTTAAAAATGCTAAAGAAAGTATTAAAGAAAAATTGAGTGGAGAAAATACAATTGCTATTACTTTAGGGGTTAAAAATTATTATTTTGAATTAACTAAGAAAGTAATTAGTATAGATGAATTTAGTATATCTGGTAAAAAAAAGGAATTACTTGATTACTTTGGTTTTAATGAGCAAGAACTTGAAAGTAAAATATTGGAAATATTAAATAAAGAAAATAAGAATTAAATTTTTTAATTAGTTAATAATAGTATTGTAGTTAATTTTAAAAGGAGTGATTTAGATGAATTTTAAAAGAAAACTACTAATACTTTTTTTAATATTTTTATTCCCTTTAAAAGCATTTGCTTTAACTAAATATGTTGTTCCAGGTGGTGAAAACTTAGGAATTACTATTTATAATAAGGGTGTGTTAGTTGTAGGTTTTTATGATGATCTTAAAAGTGATTTAAATGTAGGTGATACAATTGTATCTATTAATGATACAAGTATTTCATCTATTAATGATATGTTAAAAACTATTGATACTAATTCTAATACAATTAATTTAAAAATAGGTTATAAAAGATCTAATAAACTTGGATATACTACTTTAAAACTAACAAAAGATAATAATGGAGTTTTTAAAACTGGCTTATATGTTAAAGATAGTATAACAGGTATTGGTACTTTGACTTTTATTGATCCAAGTACTAATAGGTATGGGGCTTTAGGACATTCGATAACTGATAGTAAAACTAATATTAAGTTTGAAGTAAGAGATGGTAAGATATTTAAGTCGAATGTTGTTGGTGTAGATAAATCAAGAGATGGTTATGCTGGAGAGAAGAATGCTAAGTTTTATTTTGATACTACTTATGGTACCATTGATAAAAATCTTGAAACAGGAATATATGGAACTTATAATGATGATTATAACTCTGATAATTTAATTCTTGTAGGTGATATGGAAAGTATTAAACTTGGTAAAGCTTATATAAGAACAACTTTAACAGCTAATAAAATTGAAGAATTTGAAATAGAAATCTTGGAAGTTAATAAAACAAGTGAAACAAAAAATATTTTATTTCAAATAACTGATAATAATTTAATTACTAAAACTGGTGGTATTGTAAGAGGAATGAGTGGTTCTCCGATAATTCAAGATGATAAAATAATTGGAGCTGTTACCCATACTGTTGTAAGTGATAACACGAAAGGTTATGGAATTAGTATAATAAAAATGTTAGAAAGTATAAAATAGGAATTTATTTTCCTATTTTTTTATGATAAAATAAACTTATTGGGGGTATTTATGAATTTTCAAAAAATAAATTTATTAGAAAAAAGAAAAAAAACTATTGAAGAACTAATTAATTATTATGCAGAATACAGAATTTATTGCTATAATAAAGGTGATAAATTAAAAGGGATTGAGTTAAGAAAAAAACTTCATTTTTTAATTAATTTAATTTTAAAAATTGATCAAGTTTTATCTTCTGAAGAAAATATAATAATTGATAATAAAAATCAAGCAAGTAAGGATAATCCTAAAATATTTGCTTGTACTCATATAGGTGGTAATGATATTCAAAGAACTTTTCAAGTTATTGAAGAACCGGCTTATTTAATGTTAGGTGATCCAGGTATCTTATATAAAAAATTTATTTATCAAAGTTTAAAATTAAATGGAGTTATTCCTCTTGAAACTAAAAATAAACTTGATAGAAAAATTGCTTATTCTAGATCAATTGAATTATTAACTAAGGGAGGAAACTTATTAATTTATCCTGAGGGAGCTTGGAATGTTTCACCTAATGTAGTTGTTATGAAAACATTTCCTGGTACCGTTAGAATGGCTAAAGAAACAGGATGTGAAATAGTTCCAATTGCTGTTGAACAGTACAACAAAAGTTTTTATTTCAATATTGGCAAGAACTATGGTATTTCTAAAAATACAAATAAATCAGAACAAGAATTAAATTTAGAATTAAGAGATAAACTTTGTACTTTAAAATGGGAAATTATGGAAAGTATGACATCTTTAAAAAGAGATGAAGTTGAAACTTCTGTTTCTGATTTTCAAAAAGATATAGTTGAAAGATGTAATTATGGGTATGGTTTTTCATTAGAAGATGCTTTAAGTGAAAGTTTTCATGATAAAAACATTATAAGTGAAGAAGAAGTATTTTCTTTTATGAATAGTTTGAATATAAATTCTAATAATGGATTTTTGTTAAGAAATTATGAAAAAAGATTAAAAAGATGAAAAGAGGTAACAAATGCAAGGAATTATATTGCAAATAGTAGGGTTATTAATAATTACGACCTTAATAATATTGTTTTTTTCTAAACCAAACGTTGATAATGTAGAAACAAAGACATATGCTAAATTAATAGGTTTAAACTTTTTATTTGTAATTATTGGCATTATAACATATTTTATTGCTAGATTAACAAATGATTTTAGTTTAATAGGAATTTTTCAAAAAATATATATGAGTATTTTAACTTTGTTAAATTTATATTCAATGTACTATTGTTTATTTGTTTATGATAAAGAAGAAAAATATATTAATTTAAAAAAAATATTATTTATTATTACGGTTATAGCAATACTTGGTATATTATTTTTACCATTAAATGTTATTTATAAAGGTGATTTATTAGATGGAACAGGATTATCATATAATGTGGCTATAGGACATACAATTTTAAGTTTTTCCTTTTTTATAATTATAACAATTTATTTAGTTATTAAAAAATACTCTATTAAAAAGATAATTCCATATATTATATTAATAATACTCTATTTAGTAGGCTTTATAGTAAGAAGCTATTATAAAGAATTAATATTTGAAGGTTTCTTCTATTCATATATATTATTTATTATGTATAATACAATTGAAAACCCAGATGTTAAAATGGCTAAAGAATTAGCATTTCAAAAAGAATTAGCTTTAGAAGCTTCTAATAAAACTTTAAATTTAATTTGTAATATTGAAAATAACTTAAAATCAATAGTGGAAGATTTAAAATTATTTGGAAATATGAAAGTTAATGAAAACAATGTAGAAGAATTAAATAAATCATTATCAAGTTTTCAAAATAAAGCAATCAAATTAAGTAATGAAATATCAGATATTATTAATTTAGCAATGCTAAAAAGTCAAAATGACACTGAAGAATACAATTACAAAACAAATGATATGATAAAAAAACTACAAGAATTAATAAAAACTGAAGAAAAAGATATTAAGATAAATGTAAAAGTAAGTGATGATTTTAAAGTTGAATTGTATGGTTTAGAAACAGAAGTTATCAAAGCAAATTTATATTTCTTAAAATTAATATCATCTTTAAACTTAAAAAAAGAAATAAATTTAATAATTAATAATATTCAAGTAGGAAGATTTTTGAAAATAAGATTTAATTATGAAATTACTGATAAAAATATTTTTAATTATATTTTTGAAAATATACAAACACATGAATTAAAATTTAAAAACATAAATAACATTAATTATGAAATAATTTTAAATTTATTAGAAAAAATAAATGGAAAAATAATAATTATTAAAAACGGTGATAAAGCAAATTTAATATTATGTATTAATCAAAGATTAGTTAGTGAATATGATATTTTAAACGAAAAAGAAGAAAACAAAAATATAAGAGTTAAGTATCATGATTATAGTAATAAAAGGGTATTAATTCTTGCTGATAATAATTTAAATATTAAAGATATGAAAATATTATTTAAACCATATAAAATTGAAAATTTATATGTAAATAAAATAAATGAAATGGGAAATATTTTAAGTTTAAATGAAACATTTGATTTAATTTTAATTGATAGTAGTTATTTTAAAAGTGATTTTGATATAGTTAATTACATAAGAGAAAAAGCTAAATATAAAGTAATTGTTATTATTATGATTAATGATGATGAAGAAACTATTATAGATAAATATATTAAAAATGGTTATGATGATTATATTATAAAACCAGTTAATAAAAAAAATCTTAATAAGTTATTAAATAAATATTTTATTAAATAGTGTTAAAAGTATGGAATAGGAATTTATTTTCCTATTTTTTTATGCTAAAATAAGTTTGATGGTGATGAATTTATGAAAATAGGAATTATATTTGCAATGGAATCTGAACTTAATGCTTTAAAAGAATATTTAGAAGTAATTAAAGTTTATGATTTATTTGATCTTAAGTTTTATGAAGCAAGATATAAAAATATTTCTTGTATTTTAGTTGAAAGTGGAGTTGGAAAAGTAAATGCTAGTAGAACTACTCAAATATTAATTGATAATATGAAAGTTGATTATATTTTTAATATTGGAGTTGCTGGAGGTATTAGTTCGGATTTAAAAGTTTTAGATATTGTAATAGGTGAGAAATTAGTTCAACATGATTTTGATATTACAGCTTTTAATCATGAAAAAGGTTATGTTCCAAATACAGGAGTATTCATAGAAAGTGATACTTATTTATTAAATATTGCTAAGAGTTTAATTACTGATCAAACTTATAAAGTAGGAGTAATAGCGTCAGGTGATATCTTTTTAACTGATAGTAATATGTCTAGAAAAATTAATACTAAGTTTCAAGCTTTATGTGCTGAGATGGAAGGAGCAAGTATTGCTATGGTTTGTTCTTTATGTCATATTCCATTTTTAGTAATTAGAAGCATCTCAGACGTTGTAGGATGTGAAAATAAATTAACTTATGAAGAGTTTCTAGAAGAAAGTTCTAAGAAAGTTGCTTTATTTATGATAAAAATACTTACTAAATTAAGTGAAAATAATTAATTTTTATGATACAATTAATTAGTAATATATATATGGAGGTAATATGTTTGATGTAATAATAGTAGGAGCAGGTCCTGCGGGATTGTTTGCAGCTTATGAATTAGTAGAAAAAAGAAGTGATTTAAAGGTTTTATTAATTGATCAAGGTAAACTTGCTGAAAATCGGGTATGTTCTATGAATAAATATGGAACTAAGTGTTTAAATTGTAATCCTTGTCAAATTCTATCAGGTTACGGAGGGGCTGGAACTTTTTCTGATGGTAAGTTAAACTATGTTCCAAAACTTGGTAAAAGTGATTTATATAAATATATGTCAAGTGATGAAGCTGATAAATTATTAATAGATACAGAAAGTATTTTTAATAAATTTGATATGGACAGTGATGTTTATCCAACTAACATGGAAAGTGCTTTAAAAATTAAAAAAGAAGTTGCTAAAACGGGAGCTAAGTTATTAATTATTAAGCAAAAACATTTAGGAAGTGATAAATTACCAGGTTATATTACTAAGTTTACTAATTATTTAAAAGATAAAGGGGTTACACTTTTAGAATCAACAGAAGTAGTTGATATTGTATCAAATGAAAAAGTAACAGTTGTTAAATGTAAAAAAAATAAAAAAAGTTTTGAATACACGGCTAAATATGTTGTTGTTGCCCCAGGTAGAACTGGAGCTAAATGGATTCAAGAACTTGCTGATAAATATAATATTCCATACTTATCACAAAGTATTGAAATTGGAGTAAGAGTAGAGGTTAGACGTGAGTTATTAGAAGATTTATGTAGTGTTATTTACGATCCATCTATATTTATTAAAACTAAAACTTATGGTGATGAAATAAGAACTTTTTGTACTAACCCAGGTGGCTTTGTAACAAAAGAAAATTATTATGGTTATATTTGTGTTAATGGACATGCTTTAAAAAATATTAAATCTAATAATTCTAATTTTGCTTTTATTAGTAAAGTTAACTTAACGGAACCAGTTACTAACACCAGAGAATATGGAGAATCCATAGCTAGAATTGCTAATGTTTTAGGTGACTCTAAACCAATTATTCAAACTCTTGGAGATTTAAAGAAATTTAGAAGAACTAGAAGTAGTAGACTAGAAAAACAATTTTTAACTCCAACTTTAAAAGATTGTGTGCCTGGCGATCTTGCTCTTGTTATGCCACATAGAATTATTACTAATATTATAGATGGTTTGGAAGCTTTAGATAAAATAATTCCTGGTGTTAATAATGATGAAACTTTATTATATGGACCTGAAATAAAATTCTTTAGTAATGAAATAGAAACAGATAATCATTTTAAAGCCAAGAACATGAATATGTATTTTATTGGTGATGGATCAGGAAAAGCTGGTAATATCGTTATAGCAGCTGCAACTGGATTAGTAGCTAGTCGTGATATTTTAGCTAAATTATAAAGAGGTTACCATGATTACATATAATGATTTAGAAAAAAAAGTTTTATCATATACACCTTTTGATGTTCGAAAATTAAGAAAAGCTTATAATTATGCCAAAGTTCATCATAAAGATCAATTAAGAGCAAGTGGAGAGCCTTATATCATTCATCCTTTAAATATTGCTTATCTTTTAGCTTGTATGAATGCTGATATGGATACAGTTATAGCAGGTATGCTTCATGATGTTGTTGAAGATACGGAGTCTACTTTAGATGAAATAGAAAGTATTTTTAATAAAACCATAAGAGACTTAGTTGATGGTGTTACCAAGATGACTAAATTTGATTTTTCAAGTTCTAAAGAATTAAGTGCTTCTAATTTAAGAAAAATAATTGTAAGTTTGATGAAAGATCCAAGAATTATTATTATAAAACTTGTTGATAGACTCCATAATATGCGTACTCTTGAATATAAAAGTTTAGAAAAACAACAGAAAAAAGCTGTAGAAACTTTAGAAATATATGTTCCACTTGCTTATTATATAGGAGCTAGTAAAATAAAAGATGAACTTGAAAACACAAGTTTTAAATATTTAAAACCAAGTTTATATGGAGATATTAATAAACAAAGAGAAGAATTAAAAGATAATACTAAAAAAATATTAGAAGAAGTTAAAGAAAATGTTTTTAATTTATTAAAGAAAAATGGTATAAAAGCTAATCTTGAAATACGTTATAAAGATAATTATAGTATTTATAAAAAATTATTAACAAATAATAAATTTGAAACTATTCACGATATGATAAGTGTTAAAGTAATTGTTAAAAATGAAAAAGATTGTTATTTAGCTTTAATGTTAATTCATTCTATGTTTACTCCAATTAACAATTATTTTAAAGATTATATAGCTAGTCCTAAAACTAATAAATATCAATCAATTCATACAACGGTATTTGGTCCTGATAATAGATTAATTCAATTTCAAATAAGAACCAACGAAATGGAAACTGTTGCTATATATGGTCTTACTTCTTATTGGTTTAAATATAAAAATAATGCTAGAATTAAAATGCAAGATGATTTAGAAGAAAATTTCCAATTCTTTAAATCAATTAAAGAGTTAGATAGTACAATTTTAGATAATATTGAATTTGTTTCTTTAATTAAAAAAGAATTATTTTCAAGTAATATTTATGTTTATACAACTAAAGGAGAAGTAATTGAACTACCAAGTGGTTCAACAGTTGTTGACTTTGCTTATAAAATTCATACTGATGTTGGTAATAGTATGGTTGCATCGATTGTAAATGATGAATATGTTCCTTTTGATTATGTTTTAGAAAATCAAGATAGAGTAAGAATTATAACCGATGAAAAGGCTTATGTTCCAAAGGAAGATTGGTTAAACTATGCTAAGACAACAACAGCTAAAAATAAGATAAGAGAATTTTTACATGATGAAAAACAAGATGAAAAAGAAATTGACAAATAAAGGTATTTAGAGTAAGATATAGAATTATTAAAGGAGTGTTGTTATGGAAAACGAAAAAGAATTACGTGAATTAGCTGATTTGATGTTTCCAAATGTTACTAAAACCATCGAAGATTATGAAAAAATGTATCCTGAAAGAAATTTAGAAGAGGGAGCAAGAGTTACTAGATTTGCACCTTCTCCAACAGGATTTGTTCATATGGGAAGTTTATTATCAGCTTTTGAAAGTTGTAAAGCTGCAAGAGATACTAACGGAATATTTTATTTAAGAATAGAAGATACTGATCAAAAAAGAAGTGTTGAAAATGGTATTGTTGGAATTTTAAATGATTTAAAAAACTTTGATATAATTCCTGATGAAGGAATGATTAATGAAAATGAAAGCATAGGTTCATACGGACCTTATATTCAAAGTGAAAGAAAAGAAATTTATCATACTTTTTGTAAATATTTAGTTTTAAAAGGACTTGCTTATCCATGTTTTTGTAAAGAAGAAGAATTAAATGAAACTCGTGAAATTCAAGAAATTAATAAAGAAAGAATTGGTTATTACGGATCATTTGCTAAATGTCGTAGTCTAACTACTAAAGAAGCTATTCAAAAAATTAAAGATGGAGAAGAATTTGTTGTTCGTTTAAAATCACCTGGAAACTTTAATAACAAAATAGTTTTACATGATGAAGTAAGAGGTGATATCGAATTTCCTGAGAATGATTTAGATATCGTTTTAATTAAATCAACAGATAAATTACCAACTTATCACTTTGCTCATTTAGTAGATGATCATTTGATGCGTACAACTCATGTAACAAGGGGAGAAGAATGGATTGCATCTTTTCCAATACATGATCAATTATATTCAATTTTTAATTTTAAAAAGCCAAAATATGCACATCTTGGTCTTGTTATGAAAATAGATGAAAGTGGAGTTAGAAGAAAATTATCCAAAAGAAAAGATAAAGAAGCTAGTGTTGAATACTATCATAAAGAAGGAATTCCAAAAGAAGCCGTTAAATTATATTTAATGACAATTGCTAATTCTAACTTTGAAGAATGGTTAGATAATAATCCTGATAAAGATTTATCTGAGTTTAAATTTGATTTTAAAAAGATCAGTGCTAGTGGAACTTTATTTGATGTTAATAAACTATTTAATATTTCTAAAAACTATTTAAGTAGATTAAAAGCAACGGAAATATATGATAATTTATTAACTTATACCAAAGAATTTGATCAAGAATTTTATAACATATTAAAAAATAATAAAGAATATGCAACTTCAATTTTTAATATTGAAAGAGAAAGTATAAAACCAAGAAAAGATTATATGAGTTATTCTGATATTAAAAATCATGTTTGGTATATGTTTGATGAATATTTTACTAATTTAACTTATGATTTTGCTAAAATAACTGATAAAGAAGAAATTAAAACTATTATAGAAACTTATGTAGATAAATATTTAGATTTATCAGATAAAGATATTTGGTTTAATAAAATAAAAGAGATGTGTGATACTTTAGGATATGCATCTAATATGAAAGATTATAAGAAAAATCCTGAAGCTTACAAAGGATCAGTTGCTGATGTTTCAACTGTATTAAGAGTTGCTTTAACAACTAAAACTAATACACCTGATTTATATGAGATTATGAAATTACTTGGAGATTCTAAAATAAAAGAAAGATTTATTAAGTGTATAAATGCTTAGTAAATCTTTTTTCATAAAATAAAAATAATAAAATATAATTTAATGGTGATACTTTGAATATAGAAGAAATATTTATGATTGTAACTTTTGGTGTTACTTTAATATTTGGTTATTTTGCTAAGAAAAGTAATTTTATTAAAAATGAATTAATACCTATTCAAAATATAATAATAGGATTAATAGTAGCAATAATAGAGTGGATAATGACAAAAAGTTTTAATGAAGCAATTATTTTATCAGGACTTGTTGCTGGTGGTACTTATGATATATTTCATAATTTACAAAAAATAGTTAAAAATACTGAATAGGATAAAACTGGAAAAACCAGTTTTTTTGTTTAAAAAAAATTTAAAAAAATTAGCACTCTCTATTGACAAGTGCTATTTATAGTGCTATGATTATCTTGTTAACAGGAGGAATATATGAAGAAAAAAGAATTTAAAGCAGAATCGAAAAAATTATTGTCAATGATGATTAATTCAATATATACAAATAAAGAGATAGCTTTTCGTGAATTAATATCAAATGCAAGTGATGCTATTGATAAATTAGTTTATTTAAGTGCAACTAATGGAGAATTAAAAGCAGATACTAATAATTTAAAAATATTAATTGAACTTGATAAAGAAAATCGTACTATTAAAATAACTGATAATGGTATTGGTATGACTGATATGGAACTTGAGAGTAATTTAGGTACTATTGCTAAGAGTGGATCTGAATTATTTAAAGAAGAAAATAATGATAAGAAAAACTTAGAAATAATTGGTCAATTTGGTGTTGGTTTTTATTCAAGTTTTATGATTAGTAAACGTGTTAGTGTATTAAGTCGTAAAGCAGGAGTGAGTGATGCCTATCTTTGGGAAAGTGATGGAACTGATGGATTCACCATTACTAAAAGTGAAATGCCAACAAATGGTACAGTTGTAACTTTGTATTTGAAAGATAACACGGAAGATAATAACTATGATGAATATTTAGAAGATTTTACGATTAGTCGTATTGTTAAAAAATACTCTGATTATATAAAATATCCAATTCAAATGGAAGTAGAAACTGAAAAAGAAGATGAAACTGATAAGTCTAAAAAAGTTAAAGTTAAAGAACTTAAAACTTTAAATAGCATGGTTCCTATTTGGAAGAAAAATAAAAAAGATGTTAAAGAAGAAGAATATAATGACTTTTATGCTGATAAGTTCTATGATTATGAAAAACCTTTAAAAGTTATTAAAAGTGATGTTGAAGGACTAACAAGTTATTCTAGTTTACTATTTATTCCATCACATGCTCCATATAATTATTACACCAAGGATTATGAAAAAGGCTTGATGTTATATTCTAAGGGTGTCATGATAATGGATAAATGTAGTGATTTATTACCTGATTATTTTAGTTTTGTTAAAGGTATAGTTGATAGTGAAGATATTTCTTTAAATATATCAAGAGAGACTATGCAAAGTGATAAACAAATTAAAGTAATTGCAAGAAGTTTGGAAACTAAGATTAAAAAAGAACTTGTTGATATGTTGAAAAATGAAAGAGACAATTACATTAAGTTCTATGAAGCGTTTGGAGAACAACTTAAATATGGTATTTATTCAAGTTATGGTATGAATAAAGAAGCTTTACAAGATTTATTACTTTTCTATTCTTCAAGAAAAGAAAAACTTATTACCCTTGATGAATACTTAGAAGATATGAGTGATGATACAATTTACTATGCAAGTGGAGAAACAATTGATAAGATTAAAATGTTACCAAATGTTATAAATGCTCTTAATAGTAATAAAAATGTTTTATTCTTAACTAACTACTTAGATGAATTTGTTATTAAAGTTCTAGGTACTTATAAAGATAAAAAGTTCATGAATGTTTTATCAAGTGAATTTGATTTATCAACTGAGGAAGAAAAAGAAAATCTTAAAAAAGTAAATGAAGATAATAAGAGTATGCTAGATAAAATGACAAGTATCTTAAATAATCAAGTTAAAAATGTTCGTTTTACGAATAAATTAAAAGATCATGCAGTTTGCCTTACAAGTGAAGGTGATGTGTCTCTTGAAATGGAAAAGGTTTTAAATGCTATGCCAAATGGAGAAAGTGTTAAAGCAAACAAAATACTTGAAATAAATGAAAATAGTAAAATAGCTGATAAACTAAAAGAATTATATGCTTCTAATTCAGAGGAACTTGAAAAATATACAAAGATTTTATATAACCAAGCAAGATTAATTGAAGGATTATCTGTTGAAAATCCAACTGAGTTAACTTCTTTAATCTGTGAGATTATGGCTAAGTAATAAAATAGATATAATTGTTAATAATAGAATGGTAATTTAATTTAAAAAAGGAGAGTGATATTATGTTACCAGCAAGATTTATGTTAGATGATTTATTTGATGAAAAGGAATTGAAAGGAATGGGAATGAATGCCGATGTTTATCAAAAAGATAATAAATATCATGTAGATGTTGATATTCCAGGATTTAATAAAGAAGATATTCATATTGAATGTCATAAAGGAACAATTACAATTAAAGCTGAAACAAAAGAATCTCATGATGAAAACAAAAAATATCTTCGTCATGAAAGAAAATATAGAAAACTTGAAAGATCTTTCTATTTTGGAGATATTGATGAAGATAACATCAAAGCCGACTTTAAAAATGGAACATTACATTTAATTATTCCTGAAAAAGTTGAAACTCATAAAAAACAAATTTTAATTGATTAGTTTTAAGTTTACACGTTTGTGTAAACTTTTTTTGTAAAGAAAAGAAAAATGATTTCAACCCTTGCAACTAATTTTTTTTTATGCTATTATTAATTTGAAAATAAGAGAAAATAGGAGTGAAAAAAATGAATGAAAATCAAAAAGAAGTAGTTACTACTTCAAGAAGTAATCATAAAAAATCAAGAAGATTGTTAATGCTTTTATTACTTCTTTGCTTTACCGGAGTAATATTGACAACTTCAACTTATGCATGGTTTACATCAAATGAAACAGTTGCTGTTAATACAATTACAGTTAATATAGCTGCTCAAAATGGTATTCAAGTTTCAACTGATGGAACTAATTGGAAATCAATTATTCAAACAACTGATATTACAAGTGCATCTAATACTTATGCTGCTGCTGTAAACCAATTACCACAATCATTAGAGCCTGTATCAAGTGCATTAACTGTTACAGATGATGGTAAAATGGAAATGTTCTATGGACAAGTTGCTGCAAATGATGCCGGAGATTGGTATTTAAGTGCTAATAAATCAGTAGAAGCAAATGGTACAACTGGAAAATTTATTGCTTTTGATTTATTTATTAAATCAGATACAACTTCAAACTTTTATATGACACCTAATTCAAAAGTTAGTACAGCTGATGAAGATGACAAAGGAATTAAAAATGCTAGCCGTGTTGCTTATGTTGTTTTAGGAAATACAACTGCTGATGATACTGTTGCAAATATTCAAAAATTAGGAACAACTGGTGCTGCTGCATCTCCTGTATATTTATGGGAACCAAACTATGATGTTCATAAAACTAATGCAATTGCTCATGCTCGTGATACATATGGACTAACTATTACCGAAGGACCAGATGCTGAGAGAGTAAATTATGATGGTATTATGGCTGAAGTTCCTGTTGATACTGTTAAAGTAGGAGAAGCAAATGCTACTAAACATTCAACTCAATTTAAAGCAGTAACTTCAAATTATTTAACAACTGCTGCTAATGCAAACTATACTCAAATCTTTGGTATAACAGCAGGAGTTACAAAAGTTAGAATTTACATGTGGGTAGAAGGACAAGATGTTGACTGTGAAAACTCTGCTTCTGGTGGAAACATTAATTATGATTTACAATTCACAACAACTCAACCTGCTCCATAAAATTTAAAATATTAAAATTAATTGCTAGAAATAGCAATTTTTTTCTGTCAATTAATAGTTTACTTTAAATATAATTTTTGTTATACTTAATATGGTAATAGTAAAGAGAGGTGAATTCGAGGTAAAACTCGGGCGTAGTATGAAAAGAATAATAGTTAATATCTTAATTGTATTTTATGTAATAATAACAATTCCAATTACTATTTTATTAATTAATTATAATGACTATGATGTAACTGTTTTTGGTAATAATACTTTATTAATTCCAAGAAAAACAGATTTAGTAGGCTATGATAAAAATAGTTTATTAGTAGTATCTAAAAACATTAAAGATATAAAAGTCGGGGATACTATTTTATACTATGATACTTATAAATCAAATGTTTCTATTAAAAATGACAAGGTAGCATCTATTATCGAAAATCCTAAAACTTTTATTGTTGGAAGTGAAAGTCATCATATTTTAGATAATTATGTTATAGGAACTAGTAAAACTGTTAAAGTTTATCCTTTAATAGGAGGGGTAATTGCCTTGTTAACATCTAAAATGGGATATTTGTTTCTTATTATTTTACCTATTTTAATTTTATTTATCTTAGAATTATACTTATTTATTATGGAAGTTAGGAAAACTAAGAATGAAAAAAATTAAATTAAAGAATAAGAAAAAAATAATTTTAATAATAACACCTATCTTACTTGGCTTATTATTAGTAGGAATTACTTATAGTAGATATATTTATAATGCTATTAATGAGCGTTACTTATTAACGAAAAAGTTTTATTTCAATAGTGATAAATTAGATAGAAATCGACCAATTTATCAAATAGAAAACTGGTCAGCCGTTAGTGAGTATTCTATTTTAGTCGATTTAAATAGTTATTTAAATAATTATGAAACTTGTCCATATGATATTGATTATGATTTAACTTATACTTGTTCTAGTAATGTTAATTGTTCTATTTCTAAAACAAGTGGAATTGTTTTAAATACAAATAACCATGATTCTTTTCAAGCTGTAATTTCTCCCATTGGAACTTTGAGAGAAGGAGATAGTGCTTTTATAGAAATAAAGGCAACTTCAAAAAGCCCGTATAAAAAAGAAATAAGTGCAAGATTTATATTAAATGTTGGCTATAGTGGGATATCATATGCAATTGATGATTCGATTAATAGTCCATATTTAAGTTTTAATGTAACTAATACTCTTGATTATTATTTAGTTGAGACACCTTTCTTGTCTTACAATGTAGGTGATAAACTAAATATAGATGAATACTTAAGCTTAAGTGAAGAAAACAAAAATAATTGTAAATCGGCTCTTATAACCTTATCATTTGATCCTAATATAGTATCTCTTGATATGACAAGTCCAGCTTATCTAAAAAAGACAAATGAAACTTATACAACAATTAATAATAATCAATATGTAAATAGTATTACTTTTAAAGTAGATGCTATTAGCAGTGAAGTTGTTAAATTCTATAAAAATGATACTAAAAAAGATTATACCTATCCAATTATTAATCAAACCTCAATTATAGAATTTACTAGTTAGGAGATGTAGTATGAATAGTAATATTATAGAAAAATATTTAGATTATACCAAGAAAAGTTTAACTAAGTACTTTAAACTAGTTTTACCAAAATTAAGAGTAAAAGATATCTCACTTATTATAGATAAATACTTAGAAATTAGATATTATAACTACTATAATTTAGATAAAAATGGTATTAAAAAAGAAATTAGAACTAATCTAAGTCCTATTCTAGAAGAATTTAAATTAAAAGAAAACTTAACTAATTTAGTTTCTTTAAGTTATAATACTTTATTATTAGATGATATTCTAGATGACTTGGATATCAAGGAAATACTTACTAATATAGAAAAAATATATTATAAAACTTATAATACTAATTTAGATACAAAAGAATTAAAAAGACTAATAATAGATACTAAGTCTAATAAAATAAAAGTTTTAAAAGAAATTAAAACTGATAAATTTCAAATTAATTATTTAAAACTAGCTAATAAATTATATTTAACTAATTTAACTTATAATATCAAATTTCCAAGTATTTATAGTACCTATGCAATTAATAGAGTATATGAATCAAGTTTAATAAATGAACAAAAGTTATTTGTTTTATATAATTTAGTAGATATAAAAATTTTAAATGAAGTTATTAATTATAACTATAAAAATAAATATATTCTTGATTTTCCTATAACTTTATTTTTAAAAGAAGATAAAATTAAAAGATTTTTTAACTTAATTAATAATGATATTATTAAAGAAAAAATAGTTATTAATTTAGATTATGAAGATTATTTAGAATATAAAGATAAAATAGATGAAATGATTAAATTAGGTTATCATTTTGCAATTACTTTTAAGAAAAAATATGAATTTACTAATATTACAAGTAAGAGTTTAGAAATATTTTCTTTTCTAATTACTAAGAAAGAAGATTTATATAATTATTATAGTTCATTTAATATGAATATTTATTTAAGGAGTATGTGATGGATACATTTTTTAGATTTGTATATGAGTTTTTATTACAATTTTTTCAACCCATTATTGATGTGTTTAAAGCTATTTTTAATGGTATTTTAAAGATGTTTAATGTTGGTGATTATATTAAAATTTTAAACTTTTATAAAGATGATTTTAGTGGTGCTGAGTGGGTATTTGTTTGTCTTGCTATTTTATTAATAGTTTTAATATTAGGAGGAATTATTTTCTTAGTTTACTTTTTAATTCGTAAGTATTTACGTTTTAGAAAGACTTTAGTTGAACAAGAATCTCTTTTAGAAGAAGTTGCTGATTTAAATAAAGAAGTTAATAATTTAATGAAAGAAAAACAAGATATTTTAGCCATGAAAGTATCTCAGCTTGGCTTAAAACCTGGGGAAGAAGCAACAGAAGAAGTAGGGGAAGAAGAAGAAAAAGTAGATGTTACGGATTCTAGATTTGCTAAGTTAACTGCAATTGATGAAGAATACAAGAATTATAAAATTAAAAATTATAATAATAGTTTTACTTTGGAAGAATTAGTTGAATTATTTAGAAACTTTGCAGCTAGTAAATTAAGACTTTACTATACAACTGAGATGATAAGAATATTTATATCTGCTCTTGCTTCAACTAAACTTGTTATTTTACAAGGTATATCAGGTACAGGTAAAACCTCTCTTGCTTATGCTTGGGGAAAATTTTTAAAACATGATTCTTGTGTTGCTTCAGTTCAACCATCATGGAGAGATAGAACCGAACTTTTTGGTTATTTTAATGAGTTTACCAAGAAATTTAATGAAACCGAAGTATTAAAAGAATTATATCTTGCTGGATATACTGATGATATTTATACCATTATTTTGGATGAAATGAATATTTCTCGTGTTGAATATTATTTTGCCGAAATGTTATCAATTCTTGAAATGCCAAACAAAGATGAATGGATTGTTGAACTTGTTTCATCTTCTTGGAAAACTGATCCTAAAAGAATTAAAGAAGGTAAATTAAAAATACCACCTAATTGTTGGTATATTGGAACTATCAATAACGATGATTCAACTTTCATGGTAACTGATAAAGTATACGATAGAGCTATGCCAATTGATATAAATGATAAAGGACAAGTATTTGAACCAATTGATACCGAGGCTCAGGATATTAACTATTCATACCTTGATAAATTGTTTCAAGAAGGAATTCAAAACAATCAAATGAGTGAAGATACTTTAAATAAAATTGAAGAAATGGACAATTATGTTATTAAGCACTTCCGTATTGCCTTTGGTAACCGTATTGTTATGCATATGAAAAAATTCGTTCCTATTTATGTTGCCTGCGGAGGAGATGAAGTATCAGGAGTTGATTATTTCTTAGCTAGAAAAGTATTAAGAAAATTTGAACAATTAAATATATCTTATATAAGAGATGAAATAGATGGGTATATCGAATTTTTAGACAAACTATTTGGTAAAGGCAAGATGAAAGAATGTGAAGAATACTTATTAAGACTTAAAAAATTAACATAGGTGGTATAATGGACGATTTAGAATTATTTGATTTATATAATAAAACTAGTGATAAAAAAATAGAAAATTTTAAAAATAAAGTAAACTCAACTCTTCATATAACATCTAATTATAACAAAGTAGAATGTAATTATGAATGGCTTGATATTATGGAAGATACAATTCATTATATTGATAATATATTAAGAAATCCTAATCGATTTATTGTCAATGAAGAAGATGTTGTAAAAATAGAACTTGCAAGAAGAATAACAGTTGAAAGTATTAAACATTTATCAAAAAACACGAACCTTATTCAAGACTTTGATCCAAAAACGGGAGATGTTAGACCTTCTAAAATATTAAATATAAATAAAGAAGAAAGTTATAATACTTATGAAAATAGATTTATTTATAGTTTAATTCAAAATATGAAGTTCTATATTACAAGAAAAAAAAGAAATTTAGTTGCAAGTAGTAGTTTAAAAGATAATAAAACTTTTGATTATCAAGCCTCATCTAAATTAGGATCAGAACATATTAATTTACAAGTTATGTTAGATAGTAAAAAAGAAGAAAAAAAAGAAAATAAAAATGAAGAAGGACTAGATATATTTAAAAGAATAGAAAAATTAGAACTTCAAATATCTGATCTAACCCAAGCCCAGGTATATCAAGATATTAATAAACTTCATATTGCTCTTGTAACGTCACCTATTAAAAAGACCAATGTTATTTTAAAAAATGTTAATTTCCAATATGCCGTTAAACTTTGGAATTATATGCAAGAAAACATGGAAGATGATGTTAAAAAAACACATGAAAGTAAAGATTATTATGATACAGATACCTTAAAAAAATATATGGATGAGTCTTTCTTACTTAATTATTTAGTAATTGATACTTTAAATAGTGAAGAATCTACTTTTGATAAAAAAGAAATAACCGAGAAATTAGTTTCTAATATGGTATCTAAAATTATGGATATAAGTGGGGGAAGTTTAAATGAAGATGAATTAAAAGATATTGTATCTAAACAATACAGTGTTATAAAATATAAAACCGTTGTAAATGATAAAGAAATTTATAAAATATTCAAAGATAATATGGATGAATATTTAAATACTTTAAAAAGTATTAAGTTTTAGGTGATTGAAATGAAAATTATAGAGAAATTAAAAGATAATAAATTTTTAAAAGGAGCATCCTTAGTATTAAAAGGAATAACATCAATAGTTATAATTTTTGTTATCTGTATAATATTTATTCAAAGAATATCTAATAATAAAATTACCTTAGGTGGTATTAGCATGTATACAGTTGTCAGTGAAAGTATGAAACCAAAATATGAAATATATGATATGCTAATTGCTAAAAAAGTTGATCCAAGTACTATTAAAGTAGGTGATGATGTTGTTTATATGGGAGAAAAATCCACTTTAAAAGATAAAATTGTAACCCACCAAGTTATTAAAAAAAATTATAAAAACGGTAAATATATTTTTCAAACCAAAGGTATTAACAACGATATAGCTGATCCTGAAATAGAAGATAGACAAATACTTGCCGTTGTAATATCTAAAAGCAATATTTTAAGTATAATTAGTCATGTTGTAAATAATTCATATGGATTTTATTTTATTATCTTTGTTCCGTTCGTAGTTTTATTATTCTTTGAAATAGTAGATATTAAAAAAGAAAAAATGGCTTTAAAAGAAGAAAAATTAAAAAATAAAGAAAAAAAAGAATCTAGAGAAAAGGTAAATAAAGAAACTGAATTAAAAGAAAAAAATGTTAAAGAAGTTGAAGAAAAAAAGAAAGAAAATAAAATAGATGTTATGGAAGAACCAGTTCTTAAAAAAATTAATAAAGGGTGATTTATGAATAATAAAGTTACTTTTTTAGAAATAATAAAACGATTACTTAAAAAAGTTAAATTAAGAACTCTTTTAATGCTTGCTATATTATTATCTTGTAATACTTTTGCTTGGTTTATTTATGCAACTAAGGTATCAAATAATATAAGTGCTTATATTAGATCTTGGAAAGTTAATTTTATTGTTGGAGATAATAATATTGAAGAAACTTTATCATTTGATATTGAATCAGTTTATCCTGGTATGCCAGATACAGAGCAAGTTATAACGGCTGAAAATGATAGTGATTTAAGAGCCAATCTTGCTTATGAAATTGTTTCAGCATCTATTTTAGGTGAAACTTATACAACTGATACTATGACATCAGCTGAAATTGAAGAATTAATTAAAACTAAATATCCTTTTAAATTAAATATAGAAATAGAAAACGGAAGTATGGAAGCTAAAGGAGGAAAAGACAACATAAAATTTAATTTTACTTGGCCATTTGAATCAGGGGACGATGAGCTTGATACTAAATGGGGCTATAAAGCTTATCAATATAAAGAAGAAAATCCTGATTCTAAAAGTATTATTTTAATAATTAAGGTTACAGCTACCCAAGTAAATGAATAGAATGGGAGACTTATGAAAAAAATATTTACTTATATATTTAATTATTTAAGTTTAATTTTTATGGAATTAATATTTATAATACTATCATTTTCTAGTATTAATATTAATTCTATTTTAAATATTATCTTATTTATGATACCAATTAGTATTATATTAACTATTATTACTAGTTTATTTAAAGAAAAAACTAATAAAATACTTACATTTATTATTTTCTTTATTCTTAGTTTTTGGTATAGCCTATATTATACCTTTAATGCTATTTTTAATACTCAGTTTTCTTTAGCCACTTTAAAGCTATCAAATCAAGGATTGCAGTTTATTAGTATGGGTTTAAAAGAAATATTAAAAAATATCTATGGCATAATTCTTTTATTTTTACCATTTATTCTATTAATTATATTTAGAAAAAAACTTGATTTTAAAAGATTAACTAGTAAATTTCTTTATATTACAGTTCCTATATTTATAATAAGTATAATTATATTTAATATTGATATAAATACTTATAAAGATATTAAATATTCTATTTATGATTTATATTATAATATCAATGATAATACTTTAAATATAGAAAAACTAGGTGTTTTAAATGCAACTTTAATTGATCTTGATAGAACTATAAGAGGTTTTAATGAAAATATTATTATAAATGATAATAATGATAATAATAATATTGAAGAAGAAGAAAAAGAAGAAATAATAAAATATGGTTATAATGAATTAGATTTAAATTTAGATGAACTTATTAATAGTAGTAATTCTAATATTAAAGAAATAGCAAGTTATTTACAAAATGAAGAGAAAACAAGGAAGAATAAATATACAGGGTTATTTAAAGATAAGAATTTAATTTATATAACAGCTGAGAGTTTTAGTGAAATAGCAGTTGATGAAAATTTAACTCCGACTTTATATAAGTTAGTTAATTCAAGTTTTCATTTTAATAATTATTATTCATCTAATAATTTAAGTACAATTGGAGGAGAATTTCAATCTTTAACGGGACTTTATGCTGATACTTCTTTTTTACCAATTTGGAAGTCTGGTAATAATAATTTTCCTTATGGACTTAGTACTATCTTTAAAAATAATGGTTATAATACTTATGCTTATCATAATCACTATGCAACATTTCAAGATAGAAATAAGTATTTAAAATCAATGGGGTTTGATAATTATTTAGCTTGTTTTAATGGTCTTGAAAAAAGAATGAATTGTAATTTATGGCCTAATAGTGATGTTGAAATGATTAGATCAACAACTTCTGATTATCTAAATAGTGATAAACCATTTTTAGCCTATTATATGACTGTTTCCGGACATTTTGAATATGATTTTGGTGGTAATCAAATGGCTAAAAAAAATCAAAAATTAGTTGAAAATTTACCATATAGTGAAAAAGTAAAAGCTTATTTAGCAACCCAAATAGAATTAGATAAAGCTTTAGAATTATTAATAACTGAGTTAGAAAAAAATAATATTTTAGATGATACTGTAATAGTTTTACTGGCTGATCATTACCCATATGGTTTAGAAGTAGATGAAATAAATGAATTATCTTCTTATAATAGAGATATGGTAGTTGAGGTAAATAGCAATAACTTAATTATTTGGAATAATCAAATAAGTCATGAAGAAATTAAAAAAGTTTGTATGTCAATTGATGTAATACCAACCGTTTATAATTTGTTTGGTCTTGATTATGATTCAAGATTATTCATGGGTAAAGATATTTTTAGTGATTCCATAGGACTTGCATTTTTCAATAACCGAAGTTTTGTAACTGATGAAGGAACATATTTAGCAACTACTAATAAATTTAGTAAAGATGTAAGTAATGATTACATAAATAAAATAAATAATATAGTTGCTAATAGAAAAAATATTAGTAAATTAATTATTAAAACTGACTTTTATAAATATTTAGCAAAGTAAAAAAATAAGATTTCGGTCTTATTTTTTAATTAGCAATTTGTTTAAAATTTAATTTAACATCAAGTTTAGCTTGTTTATTTCTAGCCTCCGTATCGGCTTTGTTGTCCATTGTATCATTTTCGGTATCACTCCACTCAATATAAACTTTAATGTTTTTAATCTTAGTATCAGTATATAAGATATTACCGGATATTAAACTACTATTTGATACATCAATTATTTCACCATCATCAATTGAATAACCAGTTATTTTTAAATCTTTAACAGCACTATCAGCATTTATACTAGTAGATATTTCATAACTAAAAGAAACATCAGCTCCTGTTGCATCTAAGACAAGTTCAAAATAACCTTTACTAGTAGGAGCAATTACATTAGAATTAATATGTTCATTTTCTAAAAAAACCGGAGTTATTATTTGACTTGCTTCATTTTTGTTTAAAATATCTTTATTATTAACTAAGATTTTCCATCTTGCAACTGACATTGAAGCAACATTATTAACATTAGTTACATATTTAGCATATGACTCTCCTATAAAACAAAATGATATTAATAAAGATATAAATGCTAAACCTAAAATTATTTTCTTTTTCATACATCACCTATTATATAAAAATTATAACATATTCTATTTTTCTTTACAATAAATGTAAAAGTTTTTTTAAAAAAAAGAAAATTAATTGAAGATATAACTTTTCTATGCTAAAATTATAGTAGGAGAGTAAGTATATGGGAGAAGTAGTTGTAACGGCTAAAAAAATTAAAAATCGTAAACAAAGAGTTAAAAGAACAAAGATAGTTATTTTTGTAATTTTGATATTTTTAATATTTTCTTTTATAATTTTAAGTATTATCTATAATGGGGGTAAGTTTACAGTTACTCTTGATAATAACTTTGCTCTTAAAAGTGGTATCATTTTATACGAAAATGAAGAGTTTAAAAATGATAAAACAAGAAAATTATATGCTAAGAATATTGATTTTTTAGATAATATTTCAATTGATTGGATACCTAAAAATATTGATGAAGAAGCAGAAGGGTCTCATAACGGAGAAAACTATATTGCTTATACTTTTTATCTGGAAAATAATGGGGAAAGAACTATTAACTATTGGTATTCTATTTTAATTGATGATGTTATTAAAAATGTTGATGAAGCAGTTCGAGTTATGGTATTCTTAAATGGAGAAAAACAAGTATATGCTAAGATTAATTCAGCAACTAAAATGGCTGAAAAAGATACAATTCCATTTTTAGAAAACAAAGAAAAAGAAGTAATAATTGAACAAAGAAAAAATTTTAAAGTTGGAGATAAAGATAAATTTACCATAGTAATTTGGTTAGAGGGGGATGATCCTGATTGTGTTGATGCCATAATTGGAGGAGAAATTAAAATGCATATGGAAATCCGTGAAGAACATAAAGAACAAGAAAAAGAGGGAGAATAATTATGAAAAAAACTAAAAAAGAAAGAAAATATCATTTATTTTTTCTATTACTTTGGTTATTTGTTTTAGGAATATCTTTAGGTACTAGTTCATATGCATGGTTTACTTCTAATAGATTAGTATCAATTGGTTTAATGGAAGTTGAAGTAAGGGCTCAAAATGGTATTTCAATTTCAAGTGATGGAACTAATTGGAAATCAGTTTTAAGTGTTCTAGATTTAGTAGATGCTGTTGATAATTACCCTAATAATATAAATCAATTACCAAAAGTGTTGGAGCCAGTTTCAACCATTGGTAATGTAAATAAGGGATTACTTGAAGTATTTCATGGTAAGGTTGAAAATGATGCTACTTATAATGATAGATATAATATAGAAGCCGTGAAAACTGTTGAAGAGCGAAGTTTATTTGAAAATAGTGATAAAAAATTTCTTGCCTTTGATGTCTTTTTAAAAACCTATGCTAATACTAAACTTTATTTAACAACTGATTCTGGGGCTACTTATAAAGATAAATATGTAGGAATTGAAAATGCTACAAGATTTGCTTTTGTTGTTGAAGGAAGTACCCAAAGTACAGATTTAAATACTATTCAAAACTTAAAAACCAATAGTAATAACAATGTTTATATCTGGGAACCTAACTATGATTCTCACACTGAATCTGGTATTTTAAATGCTAAAAATGTTTATAATTTAGATATTACTAATAATTATCAAGAATTACCATACGAAGGAATAAAAAGCGAAATACCAAAGAATTTAAAAGTAGCAATTGATAAAGCCAATAAAGCAAATTACCCAAATTACTTTGATACGGTTAAAGTTTCCTATTATACTAAAACTAATTTTACAAATAATGTAGAAATGTTTTCAATTAATCAAGGCATAACCAAACTAAGAATTTATATGTGGTTAGAAGGACAAGATGTTGACTGTGAAAACGATGCTTCAATTGGTTCTATATCACTTAACTTACAATTTTCAACTAATCCAAATTAATTCAAAAGTTAATAGTATAGATAAAAATATAACATGATTAAGTTTTACAGTTATTTGTAATATTTAGTCATGTTTTTGATAGTCCATATAATACGATTTTTTTAGACATGAAAAAACTTTATAATAGATAAAAACTATGTTAAAATAAATTCATATTAGGATAAGGGCAAGAAAGGAAGTAATTATGAAAGATAAAAAAATAATAATAACATTAAGTATAATTATGGTTTTAGTTCTTACAATAGGTGTTACCTATGCTTTTTATACATATACAAATATAGGAAAAAATCAAGTATTAATTTCAGGTGATATTTATTTAAATTATCAAGAAACAAATGAGATTAGATTAGAAAATGTTATTCCTTTAAGTAAAGAAGAAGCACTTATTCAAACTAATAATTCTTTTAAATTCACAATAACTGGTAAGAATACTAGTAATAAAGATATTTACTATGCAATAAGTGTTGTTGAAGGAGATAGTATTGAAAATAAATCAAGAATCAAACCAAGTGATATTAATTTATATTTAAAAGAAAACGAAGAAGTAGTTGTTGATGGGTTAAGATACGAGAGTTTTGATAATACTAATATTTGGATTAATAAAATACCTGCTAAAACTAATAATCAAGTAGTTATTAATTATGAACTTAAAATGTGGATAGATTCTGGGGTTAAAATAGGAAATGCTAGTGATAGTAATTATTCACTTGAAGATTGGAATAATAGTTATCAAAGTATAAAAGTAAATGTAAATGCAAATTTATCTGCTATGAATTTACCAATAGTAGTTGAGCCTGATCAAGTAGAAAATAATAAATCTTATTTTATAGCAACTATTAGAAACTATGATAATCCTGATGAAGAAGGAGAAATATTAAATGTTGCTGATAAAATGAATTTAGCTATTAATAATGAAAATAATAATGTTTTATTTACTTATAAAGATAGTTTAGGAAATGAAGATACAGAGAAAAAACAAAGTTTAAATTTAGAATATGATTTTACTAAAAAACAAAGTGTATCTGTTCAAGTTTATATGGAAAGCGTAAATGATGCTAATCAAGATGCAGATGTTATTGTAAAATCAACTAAAAATAATGATGAAGTATATAGTTTAGTTAAAAAAATGAGTATTAAAGGTAATAATTATTGCTTGAATAATGGTTTTAATAAATTATCTGATTGCATACTTGTATCAGAAAATATGAGTAGTAGTGTAGAAGATGCTAAGACATTTATAAATAATAAAGGAAGTGTTAATTTAAATGATACTGCTCCAACATATACATATGTAGAGGATACTAAAAATGATATATCAGGTAGTTATATGAGTCAAATAGATGGCTTTAAATATTATGTTAGTGATAATTATAACTTTGATACTAAAAAAGGAATGTTTGAACTTGTTAATAATGATAATAGTAGCATTTTAGGTGTTGATTTAGATGATTCTTATTTAAATTATTATACTTGTGGTACTATAAATATGCAATGGTTTGATTGTTCAAATATTTATAAAATTAAAGAAATATCAAATGGAAAAATTACTAAGGCTGATTTAATAACTTATAAAGAAGTTGCTTCTTTAAATAGTGAACAAGGTTTATATAAAATTAAAGATGAGAATAATTTGGATATGTATTTTTACCGAGGAAATGTAATTAATAATAATGTTTACTTTGCTGGGTTTTACTGGAAAATACTAAGAATAAATGGAGATGGTTCAATTAAATTAATTTATAATGGAGATAATAAAACTGAGGATAATATAGGAATAAACGGAGAAATTTATGCTTTTAATGAGAATATATATGATGCTACTTATGTAGGATATATGTATGGTAAGAATTTTTCTAAAACAGAGCTTACTAGTGATGTTTTAGAGTACCCATCAGCAGCATCGGCTTTTAATCCAAGCATTAAATATTATTTTGCTGATAGTTATACTTATGATGAGAATACTAATTCATTTACTTTAAAAATGAAAAATGCAAGTGAAACTATGAAATATGCAACAGTTGGTGAAATGAAAGATAAATTTAGTGAGTATCCTTATACTTGTTTTTCAACCACAGAGGATGGAAGTTGTAATTTGCTTATAAATGTTATTAAATATATATCGGATAATATGCTAAATATTAAATTTAAAAGTTACACTTCAACTAGTTATGAAGGAACTAGAACTAATGAAGTTGATAGCACTGCTAAAAAAGTAATAGATAATTGGTACAAGGAAAATATATCTAGTAAAAATTATAATAATTTTGTTGTAGATGGTGTGTTTTGTAATGATAGAAGAATAGCATCAGGAGATGGTTTTAGTTTATCAAAAACAACAAACTACAAAGCTTATGCAAGAATAACTAATTCATCAGTTGACTTAACTTGTGATATAAAAGATAAATTTAGTGTATCAACTAATATTGGAAATGGAAAATTAACTTATCCTATTGCTTTAATTACAAAAGGTGAAATTAGACTTGCTGGTGGGAAAGGTTATGTTAGAAATAGTAAATATTTTTTGAATTCAAGTGATAAATACTATACAATGACACCTGTTACGTTTTTAAGAGGGAAGGTAGATATTTATTCAAATAATCCAGTTGTTGGTATTTATGCTTGGATGAATTCTAATATTAAACTTTCACTTAGACCAGTTTTAAACATATCTAAAAATATTTACATAACAAGTGGAGATGGAACGATTAATAATCCATACATCTTGGAAATATAAAGACTATATAAATTGCTTTATTAAATGGTATGTAAACTCTAAATTTACTACCATTTTTAATTTACTTATTAAGGCTGCTATGGTATAATTAAATGGAAAGTATGGTAGTTAGTATGAATAAAAAAAATAAGTTGTTTTCTAAATTTATGAATTTAAAATTATCTTTAAAATTACGTATTTTATCTTTGTTTTTAATTATAATTTTACTTACATTTAGTGTAGTTTCTTATATTTTAACTTATAGTGATTTAGTAATTGATTTTGAAACTGATCCAAACTATAAAGCTAGTGGTATTTATAATGATACAGTTTTAGTAAATGATTTAGAAAATGATTATAACTATTATATGGGACTTAATTATACAACTAGTAGTAGTAATAATACTTTGCCAACTACTGTTGATAAAAATATTTATAATGATTCTAATCTTGTGCAAGTTAAAATTACTTATTCAGGTAGTAATTACTTAGATACTAAAACTTCTTATGTTTCTTTAACAGAGTTACAAGATAAATATATTTATTATAAAACTTATCCTATTAATGATAATGGTACTAGTGATACAAGTGATGATTATGTGGAATTTAGTTTAATTGATAATCCATTTACTAATAGACCAACTGATTCGGCTTTTAATGCTTGGATAACAGATTATAATGGTGCTATTATTAGTTATGATGATTCTTATTATGAAAGAAAAGTAAAGGTTCCAATTACTTATACAGGTACTAAACCTAATAAAATTGAAATAAATTTTAAAACTAGTTATGTTACAGCAAGTGTTGGGTATGTTAATAGGAATTCTTCTTTTACAAGTGCTTTTAATAATTTAAAAACTAAACAAATGGAAAAACTTGATGTAATAAAATATATTTATAAAGATATTCCTATGGATAATTATTATTATCAAGTAACTATTAATCGTAATGAAAGTTGTAGTGGTTATTATAATGAATATGGATCTTTGCAACAAAATTGTACTTGTAGACCAAGTGGTTGGTGGAATAGAACTTGTACTTATTATGAAAAAATAGAAAATGAAAACTTTGATGAAAATAATACTTATTATTATTTAAATAATGGTTATATGTCTTTGCTTGATAATTCAACAATTGAAAAAGAACTTGATCGAATTGAAATTGATGATAATTTTGTTGATACTAATATGGCAGGTTTTTATACTTTAAAAACTTTAAATAGAGGAGATAGTATTAATGATTATTATGATAATACAGGTAGTATTTTAAGTGGTACTTGTAATAGTAATACTTGTTCTTATTATAAAATGGAACAATATTATAAGGAAGATGGATCTTTGAATATAATAGATTCTAATATTACTTATTATTATTTGGTAACAAGAGATACTAATATTATTGTTTTAAATGGTAATACTTCAAATGGACTTAGTAGTAGTTTAAATAAACCATTTACTTTAACGAGCGTTCATAATGGAGTAAGTTATATAGATTCAGCTTATTGGAGTGTTGGCTCCGGTTCAATTTATGTTTATAATGATACAGTTATTGAAAATGTTAAAATATATTCAAGTACTACTAGAACTAATGGAGAAATTGTACCAGGAGAGAGTAGTTGGGGTAGTAGTAGTGGTAGTACCTTTTATGGTAATTGGCATAATGTGAAATTTGGAAGAGGAATTGTTAGATACGGAAATAACTATACTAATTTTTCTGGTATTATTGGTGGTAATACCTCATCAACTGGAAGAAGTAATAATCCAACTAAATATAAATTAATGGTTGAATCTGGTTTTTATAATTCTTTTGGTCTTGCAACAGGAAGTAGTGGGGGAACTAATTATATTGAAGGAATAGGAGTATACGGATCAGATTATGATCGTGTTTCTAATAATAACTCTTTACTTGATGTAAGACATTGTGCATCAGGTAGTTGGGACGGAACAATTAATTCTTCTAATAATATAAATTCAGCGTTAACAACAATTGTAAAAAGTGGTTCATTTGGTTCAAATAAGTATGATTATGCAACAGGTATTTATGTTGGGGGAAGAAATGGTGGTACGCATAATGCTCCAAGGAGTGCAATTATTGAAGGGGGCTACATTTATAATTTAATTGGAGGACCTTTAACAAATAGTAATAGAATTAATTATAATGATACCTTTATTTATATGACGGGTGGTTCGGTTGATATTATAATAGGGGGAGCAGGAAGATCGGAAACTTATGGTAATAGAATTATTCAAGTAACGGGTGGAACTGTTAATTATAGCGTTTTTGGAGGATCAAACGGAATTAAAGGAAGTAATCAAAGTAATTCCCTTGGAACAATTGATGGAGATACTTTTGTCTATGTGGGAGGAAATGCCACAATTGGAGAGGAAAGTTTAGTTAATAATAATACAATTGAAAGTGAATCCCAAGTTGAAGCAGGTAGTGTCTTTGGAATTGGTAATGGGCGTGCTAGTACAGGGAACACTAATTATGAAAGAATAGGTTCTGCTAATAACTCTAACGTTATAATTGCTGGTAATGCTTTAATAAGACGTAATGTTTATGCTGGTGGTAATTATGGTGCTGTTGGAATAAACTCATCAGCTAGTACAACAACAAGTAATATTTTAATTCATGGTGGTTTAATTAAAGGTTCAGTTTACGGAGGAGGAAACAACAATGGTTCAGGTAGTTCTTCTATCACTTCAACTGTAAACATTGAAATGACTAAGGGGGTTATAAATGGCTCTTTATACGGAGGAAGTAATCAACTTGGAACAATTTATGGAAGTACTAATATAAAAGTAAGTGGAGGAGAAATCTCAAATTCTGTGTATGGTGGCGGAATGGGAGGATACCAAAATAATACTAATAAAGGTACATTTGTAAGAGACGGTATTTTAGTAACAATAGGTGATGCAAATAGTTCAAGTGTGCCAATTATTAATAATTCCGTTTATGGTGGTTCAGCCTTTGGTAGTGTTAATGGAGTAAGCCAAACAACAAATTTATCAAGTAGTAAAACTAATGTTGTTGTAAATAAGGGGTTAATTAAAAATGTCTTTGGTGGAGGAGAAGGAAATGACACCTATACTCCATATGTTGAAGGAGACATTAAAGTAGAAATAAATGATGGAACAATTACCAATGTCTATGGTGGTAATGATAAAAGTGGGAAACCAAATGGTAATATTGAAGTTTATCTAAATGGAGGTAATATAGAAAATACCTTTGGTGGTGGTAATCAAACTGATGCAACAACAACTAATGTTTATTTAAATGGTGGTACATCTACTAATATTTATGGTGGTTCTAATTTAACTGGAGAAGTTGAAACTACTAATGTTATAACAACAGGTGGTACCTCTACTAATGTCTATGGTGGTAATAATCAAGGTGGAACTACTAATTTAACTAATGTTACCATAAATGATGGTGATATTACTAATGTTTATGGAGGAGGAGAGAAAACTAGTGTTTTAGAAAGCACGAACGTTAATTTAAATAATTTTGCAACTAATGTCTTTGGTGGTTCTAATTTAAGTGGTAATATTCCAAACTCTTATATAATAGTTACAAATGGAGGAGCCAAAAACCTTTATGGTGGTAATAACCAAGGAGGAGTTACAACAACTTCTAATATTACTGTTTTAGGTTCTAATATTGAAAACATGTATGGAGGAGGCTTAAAAGCTAGTACAACTACTTCTAATCTTGATATTAATTATGGTTATATTAAAAACCTTTATGGTGGAGGATCAGAAGCAGGTGTTAATACAACTAATGTTAATCTAGGTTCGGCTTTAATCGAAAACGTGTTTGGAGGGTCAAACCTTGCTGGGGACGTGCAAGAAAGTTATATTAAAAACTTAGAAAATAAGGCAAATAGTAATATTCAAATAACCACAAGTTTTGATAAATCTTATCAAAATCAAAGTGGAGCAACTGGTATTTCATCAAGTGAACAAATAAATGTTAGTATTAATAATCAAAGTGGTGTTAATATTCCAACATGGGATTTATATCTTTATACCAGTGATGGTTTATTTGATTCTAACTGGTCTGGTGCTAATGTATCAGGTAAAAGAGGAATATATCATGTTGATGAAATAAATAAATGGCATGGAACAAATCCATTAAACAATAATAGTACTTATTCCTTTAGTTTTAATGTTCATGCTTATGTTTCTTTGGAAGATTATAAAATATATGGTTATGTTTTAATAGGAAAAGATCAAAGTGGTAATACTTATTTTAAAACTAATCTTGATGATTTAAGAGTTTATAACTTATATGGTGGTAATAATCAAGGAGGAATGACTAATACTACTAATATTGATTTAACAAGTGGTGAATTTAATTTAATATTTGGAGGAGGTAATCAAGCAGTTACAACAACAAGTAATATTAATTCTTCTAATATAAAAGTAAATGATAGTTTATATGGAGGAGGAAATGAAGCAAGTTGTAATGATGTTTTTGTAACTTTAAAATCTTCTACTATTGGAACAAATGACACGGAAGGAAGTTTCTATGGCGGAGGAAACAAAGCCGAAGTACTTAATAATGCAACCCTAGAAGTAAGTGATAATACCAAAGTTTATGGAAATATCTATGCCGGAGGTAATCTTGGAGCTTTAAAAAATAAAGTTACCTTAAATATATCTGGTAGTATAATATCTAAAAGTATTTATGGTGGTGGTAATAAAGCCTCAGTTGGTGCAAGTGAAAGTGATATTGTAACGACTTTAACTGTTAAAAATACACAAAGTGATTCTCTTTATGGAGGAGGAAGATCAGCCGGGGTAAATGGTAGTACCAATGTAAGTATTACTTCATCTAAAATAAATAACATCTACGGAGGAGGAAACGGCTTAGAATCAGTTGTATCAGGAGATGAAACTGGAGAATTAAATCCAGCTAAAGTTTTGGGTAATACTAACTTAAAAGTTTTAGAAAACACTGAAGCAACTTCTATTTATGGGGGAGGTAATCTTGGCTTTGTTAATCAAAATACAAATGTTATTTTAAATAATTCCCAAGTTTTAGATAGTATTTATGGAGGAGGAAATGCAGCCAGGGTTTTAAAAAGTACTAATTTAAAAATAACTGATTCAAGTATTTTAAAAAGTGTTTATGCTGGTGGAAATGGTCGAGCTGCTAATGTTTTAGAAAATACTAATTTAAACATTGAAGGAACTACTAAGGTGTCAAAACATGTCTTTGGGGGAGGAAATGCTGCACCTACTGGAGACAAGGATTTAAATTCTTCTACTAGTATTGTCAATATTGCCGGGGCTAAAATAGATGGAAATGTCTATGGAGGCGCTAATACCTCAGTTTTATATGGAATAACTAATTTAAATATAGGAATAAATTCCTTAACTGATAAAACTTTGAAAAAAGGCGATATTGTAATTCTTGGAACTGTCTTTGGAGGAGGAGAAGCCAATGAAGAAGGATCTGAAGTAATCGATTTTAGTTTCATAAGTGTAACCAAAGGAATTACTATTAATATAGATGGAAAAGACCATGATGAGTTTACAATATCTGGTTCAATTTTTGGTTCTGGTAATGCTTCTATGACAACTGGTTATAGTAATGTTTATATAAATAACTATGGTACTAAAAGTAATATTAAGAAAAATATTTCTTTACAAAGAGCCGATTTATTCTCTATAAGTAATTCTTATATCATGTTAGATGGAGCTAAAGATAGAACTAACGAATTCTCAGAAGTATTGTTTACTTTAAGTAGAATAGATGAATTAAAATTAAAAAATAATTCTAGTTTATATTTAGAAACAGGAGCAAATCTTGTTAAGAAATTTTCTAGTTTAGTTGATATAGATGGAGTTGAGACAATTGCTAGTGTTAAAATAGATGAGGAAAATAGAACAGTTACTAAAAATGTTGATAATAGACTATATATGCTTGAAAGTAAAAACTTCAATATTGCGAGAAACCAAGCTGTAACTTTATATGGTGATGTTTCCGGGATGACTTTCTTTGGCATGTATTTAAAAGATCAAAATAAAAACCCAATAACAGCTTTATATGATTCTAAATATAACTTTGATACAACCCCAGCAAGTGGAGATTTATATTTCTTTACCTCAGGTAGTTATGTTTTAGGTTCTCATATGTTAAATCATGATATTAAAGTAAATGGATTTTATTCCAACTTTGCAAATAAAGATGATACTTCAAAATTAGATGTTAAATATATAGAACCAACTCCAAGTGACTCTGATTTTTATATGTGGGTTATAGGAGAACAAGTAATATCATATGATGTTAACTTAACGGCTTCTAAATATTCAACCTTAGGTATTGAAGAATTTAGTTTCCTAAACTATTCTAAGGCAAATACAAAATTTTCAATTTTAGGTTTTAACTATGCTAATCTAGCAGATGGGGTTAGTCTTGTCCCTTCAAGTGAAATACCAAGAATTGCAACCAATCCAAGTGATGCAGATAATGTTATGGGCTTATCTATTAAAACTGGTCAAACAGGTTGGGTTACAGTTGGAGAAACTGAGTTTACAAGTAATTCCGAAAGACCAATAATTGGTACAACTAATTATGAAAGTGAAAACTCCAACGTTATTCGTAGTTTTGTTTTCTACTTATATCACTCAAAGAACTTACAAACGGCTGGAAAAATGGGAAGTGTAACTATTTCCATTGTTGCTATAACTCCAATAGATGAGTTAAATAATGAAGTTGAAAGGATTAACTTTAATGTAACTTTATCTCGGGCTTTATATAATACAGATGAATATGAAGCCTCAATGACCCCAGGAAAAAAATACCAAATGTTTGCTTCTAGTCCAGTTAATATTACAAATGATTCAAGTTTAAGTGCATATTACTCTTTATACATGGAAAAAGATACTAATCCTTATAAAACCGGATACCACAGAGTCTTAACTTCAAGTTATGTCCTACCAGTAAATACTAAAATTACTATGATAGATTTTGTTAATAAAGAAAAACCAGTATATTACTACTATGTTGTTAATCAAACTGATCATGATACTTACCAAACAGAATATAATAATAACCATGAAGTATCAATTAATCTAGCAAAATTTATTAAAATGGGAAGTACAACAGATTCTAATAACTATGATGATACAAATGCTAATAATATCTATTATAATGAAGAAAAAAAACGGGCCGAAGAAGAATTTATCTTTATTGTTGACTTTAAAGAAAGTAATATCACAAGTGATGTTTTAAATGCTAGTTTACTTCTAGAACTTAGAAATAATAATAACCAAACTTTAATATCAGTTCTTGGTATTCAACAAGAAAGTATGGTCTATAACTTATATTGTAATAAACATGCTGTAATTTCTATTACCAGTGATAAAAATGACTTAGAATTCTACAATGGTAATAACATGAATTTAAATTTAAATACTAATTTTATTCAACAAACAATAGGAAGTAATACAATATACGATACTAACTACTATGATTTAAAATTAGGTTTAAAAATATCTATAGTTGATTCTAATAACAATACTTTATCAGGAACAAACTTACTAGGTATTTCCTATACTTATAATGGGGTAACCTATTACCCAAGATATGATGGAACAACCAGAATTAATATAGCACCTCGTGTTGCAAATGTAAGTTCAAAAATAACTTTAAATGCTAAAAATAGTAATTTAGCCGGAGGAAATTATAAAGTTGTAATTGAGTCCTTTGGTTCTCCTGATGGTATTTACTACGGCTTAGAATCAAGTGATACTCTAAATTTAAACTTCCATGTCATGGACACTTTATACGGATTGAAATTAACAATAAATGAAAAATCATATTTCATTGATAAAACAACCGGTAAAAACTTAAATAATACCAACATTCTTAATATGAACGTTAAATACCAATCAGGTTTATTAAATCCAAATTTAAGAATAAAACTACATAGAAGAAAATATGATTCAATTTATTCAATCGAATACGAAACAGTTGATTTAATGGATTATATAACTAATAATTTCACGAAAGCAAATGAAAATGAATATATTCTAGCAGATACAGCTGTATCGGAATTAAACTATTTTTTGAATATGAAAGAAAACTTAAAAAGTGGAACTTACAAACTAGAAGTATTACTATATGATAAAGACACCTATGTTGGAAGTGTATATCAATATATAATTATAAAATAAAGGTGGCAACATCTTTATTTTTTAAAAGAAAACTACTTGAAAAAATAAAAATAATTTGATAGAATTAAAGAGTAAAAAAATTGAAATGGAGTTGATTTAGATGTTAAAATTTATTAATAATTACTT
>CAKPFH010000003.1 GCA_934153655.1 uncultured Bacilli bacterium | reverse complement strand
TGAATTATATAGATAAGAATATAAAAACTATTGAAGAAAATGATACAGTAGGAATTATTATTTGCAAACAAGATAATGAGTATGTTGTAAAATATTGTTCAGATGATAGAATAATTGCTAGAGAATATGAACTTGTGTGATATTAAAAGAACAGATCATATAATCTGTCCTTATTAAATATGGTGTCTCCTTTGTTCTTCAGCATAATTTATAAATACAATATTTGTAATATCTTTTCCGGATATTGTATCGAAAGCAAAATCGTAACATAACAAGCCATTTGGCATTGAGGGATTGAGTGGTGTTTTTAATGAAGTGAAATGTATTTTAGGATTTATTGACATATAATTTCTTAAAATATCTTGTATTTCCTCAACACCTTTGAAATTATGTTGTTCAATAGCACGATATCCAGGAATAATTGTATATTCAACATTTCTTTCCGTAGTACTAGGAATTTGCTTTAACATTTCTACAACTATACCGAAAATACTTTTAGGGTCGGCATGACCACAAATTCCAAATTTATTTTTTCTATTGTATAATAGGATTCCAAAACAAGTATCTAAAGCTTGTGTACCAATAATCGGTTTATCAGAGGTTGAAACAACAACTTAATCCATACCCGCAATATTTGAATGAGTGATTAATTCATTACTTTCATTAATAGCTTGATAATAATCATTTAGTGTTCTATCAAGTGAAGAACCATTATTATATTCAATATAATTATTTCTATTTATATACAAAACATTTTATTTTCCATAATATCATCACGTTAATTATATCATAATTATTATAAATAAACAAATAATTCGACTTACTAATTGACAATCAGTACATGGTGATTTTGATCATATGGGTGATAGTATTTATTTTGTTAATAATTTTAAGGTGTCTAATGTAATTTTTAATGAAGGTCCTTATAATGAGTTAGAAAATAAGTTATTAAAAGTTTTGGAGGAAAAAGGAATAAAAAGTTATAATAAAATTGATAGTCTAGATTTTAAAGATGTTAAATTTAAGTTTTTGAATACTAAAGTTTATGATAATGAAAATGATAATTCAAGTGTAATTTATTTTGATTATAAGACTTATAACTTTTTATTCATGGGAGATGCTAGTATTAAAAAGGAAAAAGATATTATTCTTAAGTATAAGTTGGAATACATAGACTTTTTAAAAGTTGGTCATCACGGATCTAATACGTCTAGTAGTAAAGAATTTATAAATAGTATTAATCCAAAATATAGTATGATATCAGTTGGTAAGAATAATCAGTATGGACATCCTAAAGCAAGTGTTTTAAGTATATTAAAAAATAGTAAAGTTTATAGAACAGATGTTGATGGAAGTATAATAGTAAATTTAAATAAAAATAAATATAAAATTAGTACATGTAGTCCGTAGTGGGGAGTGTTAAATGAACGAAGTAAAAAAAGTATTTGAAGATATTAAGCATATTGATGAATATGGTAATGAGTATTGGTCAGTACGTGAATTATGCCATTACTTGAATATAGCAAAAGTAGCATGTGATAATTCAAACTTTATAGTTCATGAACATTTTGTCCAAGTTGATAAAATGATAAAACTTGCAAAAAGAGTAGAAAGAAATATAGCGGTTATAAAGTTGATGAACATTTTCCTGATATTGGGAAGTTGTCAAAAAGAAATAAATGGCAAAAGTTTATAAATGTAATAGAAAATGCAAAAATAGCTTGCGAACAAAGTAATTTTTTAATAGAAGACCATATTACCCAAGTGGGTAAAATGGTTGATATAGGTTCTAAAACTTCAAGAAATATTGTAGATTATAAGTTATCAAGATATGCATGTTATTTAATAGTTCAAAATGCAGATTCACAAAAAAGCAATAGTTTTAGGACAAACCTAATACGTAATTACTAGTTATTAATGAAATTGTATCTACTGTTGAAAAATTTAAAATAAAAAATAGAGAATGGACATTATACTTAATAAAATATTAGAAAATAATAGTAATGATTAGCTTAAATAGAAATGTGAAATAAGTGAAAATCATACAGATAGATTATTATGTAAATATTATTTTTTAATAAATAGTTGTTTCTTAATTTTTTAGCTGTTTTTATTTCTAAAATTGGACAATTAAAAATTGACAATAAAATAAAAATTTGTTATGCTTATATTGCAAGGATGGCTAATATTATGGTAAAATTTATCAAATCTCTATTTTCTAAGAAATTAGATAAAGCTGATTTAGAATTATTGGCTATTTGTGAATCACATAGATCATAATCTAAATTGTAATTGAAACTGTATCATTTGCCGATGCAGTTTCTTTTAATATTAATTTATGGAGGTATTTATGAAAATAAAAGATTTAAAAAATGCAACATCTTCATCTGGGGGAAAGGCTTCAGGTTTAGCCTTATTAAATAAAATAGGAGTTCCTGTTCCTGAAGGCTTTGTTATTAATAATACTACAGAATTTGAATTTACAGAGGAAAATATAGCTAAGATTAAAGAATTTTTAGAAAGATTAAATCCTGAAAAAAAACTAGCTGTTAGATCTTCTGCATGTGCTGAAGATGGATTAAAAAAGTCTTTTGCAGGAATATTTGAAACAGAATTGAATGTTGATAATAATATAATAAGTGTTATAGAGGCAATAAAAAAAGTAAATGCTAGTGCTACTACTAATATAGTGAAAGCATATTCTGATAATGAAAGACAAGTAATGAATATAATAATCCAAGAAATGGTTGAACCTAAAATTGCAGGGGTATTATTTACTAATGCAATTGATATTAATGGTGATGATGTCGTATTATTAGAGTGTGTTGAAGGTTTAGCTGATAAATTAGTAAGTGGTGCTGCTAATCCGGCTAGGATTATTGCTAAAATTCACAATAATTCTATATCTAGTTCAAATTTAAGAATAGAAGGAGATTTAATGGATTTAGGTGTTTTGAAAAATATTATACCATTTGTTAATAAGATTAAAAAAATTAGTTCAATTCCGTTGGATATAGAATGGTGTATTGATAAAAAAGGTAATCCATTTTTTGTTCAAGCTAGACCTATTACATCTATTGTTTTTATTGACAAAAATAGTGAAACTTCGGGTATAGTTGCATCTCGTGGATTCGCTGAGGGTGAAACATATGTTATTGACGAAAATAAATCAGATAAGGAAATTCAAGAAGCAATAAATAATTTTAAAGAAGGATCGATATTGGTTGCTGGAATAACAGAAACTTTGTATATGCCGGCTATAAAAAAGGCAAAAGGAATAATAACTGAAGAAGGATCGTCTCTTTCGCATGCAGCTATCGTTTCTAGAGAATTAGGTATTCCTTGTATAGCTGGCTATAAAAATGCAATAAAATTATTTCCTACGGGCACAAAGATAACTCTTGATGCTCTAAATGGAAAAATAATTGCAAATGGAGTTGCGGATTCATTAAATAACACAAATGGCTTTGAATTTGGTGAATTATATTGTTTTGATAATCAGCAAAAAGTTGATTTTGATAATTTTAGTGTCGTTTTTGAATTGACTTATGGAGGTTTAATGGTTCATATGAGTAGTGAAGATGCAACATCAAAAAATATTGAAATTTTAGAAGAATATTCTAGAAGAATATTTCATGATTCGCCAAAACAATACTTTGATGATAAATATTTATGGTATTTTGAAATTGAAAGATTTAAAAAGTTGCCGTATTTTAATGAGATGATAGACATTATGAAAAAAATTGTTAAAGAAAGGGATTTGATTTTGTTAGAACAATTTTATACAGGAAGTTTAAATATGCTATCTAAATTGGTTGAATATAAAAATAAAACACTTAACAATAAAGAAAAAATAGTTATAGATGAGTTAGGACAAGCAATTAATCTAATATTAGACGCTATGCTTCCTATGGGTTATGCAATACGCCAATGCTATTTTGATACTATACAAATTTTAAAAAAGTATAATTTGAATTTTAATGATTTATTTATAAATGATAAATTTGATATAGAAGACGAGCAATTAATTAAAGTACAAGAGTTTTTAAAGAATGTATCAATTAATAGAAATGAGGTTTATGCAAAAATTTATTCAATGGGGGCAATTTTACCAGAATATTTTGAAATACGTGATGAATTAATTAAAAAAAATTGTCTTTTAAATGATATTGATGATTTTTATAATTCTTTGATAGATGCAGATTTAGAAAATATAAAAAAAATAATGAACCCATTTTTTTTGAAAAAATCAAAAAATTCAGTAGTTTATACAAAAAAAATAAGTAGGACTTAGCATGAAAAAATATATATTTAACGATAATACAAAATTAATTTTTGTAAAAGAAAATAATATATTGTTAGGAAGTAAAAAAAGAAAGGAAAAGGCAAAGTTAGATTACTCTTTTTATGAAAAATTATATAATACAAAAAAAGAAATATCTATTTTTAAAGATAATGGTGAAATTTTTACTAAAAAAGAAATGAACTTTCTTATTAACAAATCGATAGTTAAAGAAGTTGATGAAATAACATTAAAATATTTAAAAACAAAATATGAAAAATTTCAAATATATTTAGGAAATATAATCGAAAATGCTAATAAAGTTGATTATATAGAAATAAATAAAAATAAGCGTATTTTATTTATAGGTGCTGTGGTATATGTACAGCTATGATCGATTACCTAATTTCTTCAGGATTTAACAAGTATGGTATTGTTGATTTTGACGTAGTAGAAAAAAGCAATTTTAATAGACAATATAAATATAAAAAAAATGATATTGGTAGCTTAAAAGTGGAAAGTATAAAAAAAAATTTAATAGAGCAATATGATGATTTAAGTATTAAGATTTATAATAAAAAAATTGAAATAGAAACAGATCTTTTGAGTATTGTTAATGATTATGATCCTGACTTTATTATATGTGCAGCTGATACACCAGCATATTTAATTAACAAGTATATTGCAGAAGTTTGCTTATTAAAAAGTATTCCTTGTATTTTTGGTGGTGTAGGACAAAATAGTGGTGTTTTTGGACCATTATTATGTGATAAGAAATCCTTCAAAAAGTATTTAACACGACTTAATTTTGTTTTATCTTCAATAAAAGGAATTTTTCCGTGCAAAGGTTCGTTTGGTATAACTAATTCTTTAATTGCAAATTATATGGCAAATGATGTAATATTTTACCTTATGAAACAATATAAAAAAGTACATTCTTTAAACAAAGAATGTACAATAGATTTTAATAGGAATGATATTTATGAAAGAGAAAAGTATTAATAAAAAATTGGAAAGTTATTCATCAAATGATGAATGTATAATGTTTTATGATTTAATAAAACTTCAAGGTTTTATTGATGATGTTAAGTATTTAAAATCAAAATATAATGTTGAGTTTTTATTTCCAATAAAATCGTTTCCAAATGAAAAAATTATAAAATTATTTTATAAAAATAATTTTGGTTTTGATATAGCGAATGAAAATGAATATAATATGATTAAAAATATGATAGATGATAATATTATTATTTCGTATAACGGTATTAAACTAGAAAAATTACCTTTAAAAAAAAATTATAATAAGTTAATTTACAATGCAAATAGTATAGATGATATAAAATCTAATTATTTTTGTAATGGTATAAGAATTAATACTTATAATAAAAAAAGTGATGATTTTAGTAAATTTGGAATTTCATTAAAAAATCTCGATAATATCGATTTTGATAGAATAAAATCTATAAGTTTTCACTTTTATGAAGAAGATAAAAATAAAAAGGTAAAAGTGCTTTTAAAGTATATTTCCAAACTGATAAATAAATTTCATAATTTAGAATATATAAATTTTGGAGGTAATTGGAATATTTTAGATGTTCCATCACTTGAAAAAAAATAAAAATTATTAGAGATAGTATTGATACAAACATAAAACTTCTATTTGAACCTGGAGAAAGTTGGTTTAATTCTTGTGGCTATTTAATTACATCTGTAATAGGAAAAAATCAAGTTGGGAATAAAAAAATAATTTATATTAATGCAATAAAAGATAGCGTAGCAAAATGGTCTGTTTTAACACCAATTAATTTGAATCTAGGAAATTGTGATGGTTGTTCATATATTATTTCTGGATGTAGTTGTTATGAAAAAGATGTCTTTAGTATCATTAAAAAAAATATAAATGTTTCAGTCGGTGATAAAATTATATTTGCTGGATTGAATGGTTATTCATATGCATGGGTTAAAACTTTTAATGGTTCTAACCCTCCAAAGGTGATTTTTTATGAATGATTATACTATTTATAAAAAAGAGGAAATTAAGTATTTAGAAAAAGAATTTAAAAGCATTATATTAAGTAATTATACCCTAATTGATTATTCAAACTTAAAAAGAAATTTATTTATTAGTAGATTATCTCGGAAAAATATTCCAATTACTAATAACCATGTAAATGCTTTGAATTTGTTTTCTAATTCAACAATTAAGTTTAAATATTCTTATTTAAGATATGATAGTTTAATTGAATATGATGATTTTATTCATGAATTTTATAATATAAATGAAAAGCACATAAGAACTAAAGTTTTTTTTACAAATTCAGGTATGAGTGCCATAACAACATCATTATTGGCGATTAAAAAAGTTTTAAAAAAAATTCAAATAATTTTACCAGAAGAAGATATTTATTTTGAGACTTTTGATTTTATTAATAAATATGAACTATCAGATTCAGATTCGAATTATGATATTTTATATCTAGATACAATTTCAAAAAAATTTGATGTTAAAGAAAATATGAATTTAATAAAAGATAGTAAAAAAATATTTGCAATAATAATTGACACTACTTGTTTTTTACCAAAAGATCTTAAAAAAATAATTGATTATTCAATTGAATTTTGTATTCCGGTAATTCTTTTGCGAAGCCATACAAAACTCGATATGATGGGCTCTGAAATATCAGGATTAGGTTCGATTGTATATTTAATTCCAAAGACCAATAATGATTTTGAATTGTTGAAGAATATAATATTTGAAACGTATTATTTGCTTGGAAAATTTGGTTCATTTTGCTTACCTAATAATTTTCCGGAAGAAATATTTACTACTAATTTTAAAAAAATTAACTACAATAGAATAAGAAGAATAGAAAAAAATAATTTTGAATTATATTTATTTTTAAAAAAAGAGATAAATAAAGGCAATGTATTACTTCCAAATCATAAAAAATTTGTATTATATTGTTTAGAAAAATCTTTAAATAATGATGTTCAACTTAATTATTTACAAGATAAAATTGAGAAAATTACAAATAATAATGTTAATTTTTTACATGCATGTAGTTTCGGATTTGATTACATAGCACTTGATGTATATTATGATATTAATATCAAAAATTATGTTATTAGAATTTCAATGAATGATTGCTTTCCTGATGCCAAAAAATATAAATTGATAGGAGAATTTATTAATGATTACATTTAGTATAGATGCTATGCCATTAACAAAAAAAATAATAGATTCTAATGATTATACAAGCAAGATAATATATTCAGCAGTTTGCGATACACTTTTCAAATATGATATTCATAAAAAGGCAATAGTGAAAAATGCTTGTAATAAATATATATATACCAATTTTAATAAATATTTAGTAATTACACTTAGAGATGACTTATTTTATTCTAATGGTATAAAAATAACTTCAAAAGATTATTTTGAACATTTTAAGTTATTACTTATTTTGAAAAATCATATAGGAATAATTTTTCAGCGATTTTTTGATAAAGTTGAAATAATAGATGAATATACTATAAAATTAAGAAATAAAATAAGAAATAATCGTTCATATGAAATATTATCCATATATACAACAGGATGTTTGTGTGAAAATGTATTTTCAGGTCCGTATTATATTTCGAAGATAAATGATGATAGTATATATTTAAAACGAAATAACTATTACAGAAAAAAAACAAATAATATAGAAGCAGATGAGTTAAGATTTATTTTGACAGATGGCGTAAATGATTATAAATTATTTAATAAAAATATAATTCAAATAAGTAATAATACAATGGCGTATACCAATATGATAAAAAATGAAAAATATATAAGAGAAGATAATAACGTATATTTAAATATTAGTTTTTCACCAAAATTAATGTGTGATGATGAAAATAATATAAAAAATATATTAGCAAAAATTATAGATAAAAGTACTATTTCCAAAATTTTAGATAATGCTTATGAACCGTGTAATACATTTATAGCTGATGGTAATCAGAAATTTAAAATTAGTAAAGTTAAAAACAAATGTAAAAAATATAAATTTAAAAAAATTTATACATTAGGATTTAATGATTTTTATCCGAATTATATTATTGCTATGGAATTGAAAAAGCAATTAAACAATATTGGGATTAAAATAAAATTAAAAAAGAATAAATTTAATATTAATAATGAAAATGATTTGAATATTGTTTTAAATCATATAGAATATATTTCTAATTCTGCTTTAATTAATGGTTCATTTTTATATGTGATATTAAACGCTTTTTCAATGTATAAAATTTTATTGATAATATACAATATTACACATAAAAAATTTTTATTAGAAATATTGAATAAAAAATTAATAAAATTAAATTATAAAATTCCTGTTTTGAAAATGTGTGGTTATTATTTAAAAAATGAAAAATTTAATAATTTTAATTATATAGAATTAAATTATGATGAATTATAATTATGATTGTCTATGTTTTTTATATATTCAAGATAATTAAAAATATGGATTATAAAAATCCAATATATAATTATCTTTTTTATTGTATGATATTATACTTAAAGAAAATTTGAAAAACTAGATAATTTTATAATGTTCCTTTAAAATGGTAGATATTTCATGCTATTTTAAGTTGAATTTATTATTGTGAAATATTATGTTATGCTAGCAAGAACTTTTAACAAATTGGTGGAAAAGAAATAGATGATAATAAAATAGTAGAAATGATAATCCATTAGAAAAATAATTAATAAAAGATTATAAATTAATTATTAAAAATATCAAATAATGTCTATCAAAATTAATTATCAAATGAAATATAAAGAAAATAATAAAATCATATATTTTAATATTTACTTTTAGTTAGTTTTAGATGTATAAAACATTTAAATAGTACATATATTATTAAAGATTAATAGAACCTTAATAATATAAGTGCCATAAAATATATTGTGACGCTTAACGTTTTAAGCGTTTAATATAGATAGGATTTTATCCTAAAGGAAATGTTTTAACAGATAATGTTAGCATTTCCTTTTCTTTTGTTATTTGCTATAATTAAACTGAAGTGGAGGTTATATGATACCAGAACATGTTGCAATTATAATGGATGGAAATGGTAGATGGGCTACTAAAAGAGGTTTACCAAGAAGTAAAGGACATCTAGAAGGAAGTAAAAACTTAGAAAAGCTAATACCATACATATTTGAAAAAGGAGTAAAAGTATTAAGTTTATATGCTTTTTCAACGGAAAATTTTAAAAGAAGTGAAGAAGAAGTTGATTATCTTATGAACTTATTTACTAAAGTTTTAAAAAAACAATTTAAAACTTTTCAAGCAAATAATATTAAAGTTGTTTTTTCTAAAAGAGAGGAAGGCTTACCAATTTCTCTTGAAAAATTAATTGCTAAAATAGAGAATGAAAATGTTAGTAATCCTGATTATATTTTAAATATTTGTCTAAATTATTCAGGTTCTTATGAAATAGTTGATACGACTAAAAAACTAATTAAACAAGTAATTAATAAAGAAATTAATATTGATGATATTAACCCAGATTACTTTTTAAAAAATTTATATCAAGATTTACCTGCTATTGATTTATTAATTAGAACTAGTGGTGAATATCGTTTAAGTAATTTTATGTTATTTTCTCTTGCCTATAGTGAATTATATTTTACAGAGGTTCTATTTCCAGATTTTTCTAAAAAAGATTTTGATGAGGCTTTAGAAGCCTATCAAAAAAGGGATCGAAGGTTTGGTTTAGTTAAGTAAATAGTATTTATTAATTTTTAATTCATATAGTTTTATAGGTGAATTATGAAAAAATTAATTATTTTATTACTTGTTATTATACCATTTAATACTTATGCTTTAACAGATAGTAGCAAAGGAAGTATTGTCATGGATGTTGATAGTGGACGAATTTTATATCAAAAAAACAGTAATACTAGTATGCTAATAGCATCTACTACTAAACTCATGACTTTTCTGGTTGCCAATAAATATGCAGGTGATAAATTAAATAGTAAAATAACCGTAGGAGAAGAAGTTTTAAAAGCTTATGGAACAAATATGTATTTATCAATTTCTGAAGAAATTACTTTAAGAGATTTATTATATGGTTTGATGCTTAGAAGTGGTAATGATGCAAGTATTGAAATTGCTTATTTAGTTGCTGGAAGTATTGATGACTTTGTTTCTTTGATGAATTTAGAAGCCAATAATTTAGGTATGTTAAATACAAATTTTAAAAATCCCCATGGTTTAGATGAAGAAACCAAGAACTATTCAACTGCCTATGACCTTGCTATCTTAACAAGGACTTTAGCTTTAAAGTACCCTTTATTTACCAAAATAGCTGGTGCTAAATACTATAATTTTAAAACTAACTTAAAAAGTTATGCTTTAATAAATCGAGCTAAAATAATATTTGATTACAAAAAAATAACAACTGCTAAAACCGGTTATACACCACTTGCTGGTAAATCATTAATAACAACTGCTAACAATAATGATTTAAACCTTGTTATGGTATCTTTAAATAATCCAAATCACTACGAAGAACAGAAAAACATGTATGAATACTTTTTTAAAACTTATAAAAACTATAAATTATTAGATAAAAATAATTTTCATATTTCAAATGTCTTTAATTCTTCTTATGAAATAAAAAATAATTTTACTTATCCTTTAACTAAAGAAGAAGCTAAAAAAGTTGAAACTAAAGTAATTATAAATAAAAAAGATAACATATTAGGAAGTATCCAAGTAATACTAAATGATGATGTTATTCATGAAGAATTAATTTATAAAAAAGAAACTAAAAAAACTAAGAAAAATATATTCGAAAAAATATTTACTAAAATAATTAACTTTTTTAAATAATTAAATCATTAATTTGGATTAAAAAGAAATAATTGCTAGTAATATAAGAAATTTAAATCATATAAAATGCTTTAAAATCCCAAAAATATATTGATAAACACTTAAAAAAATGGTATTATCGATATGAAGGGTGAGTTATTTAAAAGATAATTAATTCACTTGGATAATAAATTAAAAATATAAAAAAATAATTATATTAAAATAAAAAGGACGACAAGATTTCTTAAAATTTAAGAAATAAATATTGGAGTAGTGGAGATAATGAATTTAAACTTTAGTGTTAATGAATATTTACTAGCTTGGTACTTATTATATAGTGCGAGCTTATCAAAAGAAATAGATAAATTTCGTAAAAATTTATGGAATAAGTATAAAAAAGAATATAATTTTTGCTATAAAGATAAAGAAGAAATTATCAAATATGGGAAAGATTTTATTCCTGATAATGATATTTTGTATAATGAAATATTTGAAAGTGATTTATATATATCTTTAAAAAAAGAAACTGAAAAGCATAAAATGCATTTAGAAAAATTGGTTTTAAATGATAATAAATTAATTACTAAAGCAACTCTTTCAGTTTTAAAAATGAAATTATGTGATGAATATCCTATTTATGTTGTTCATCCAAGAATGGAAATTATTGAATATAGTAAAAAGAATAATGCTATTATTTGGGGTAGTGATAAAGATAAATATGATTTTTTAATAATTCTTATTTTAACAATTGTAAAAGGTTTATTTGAAGATAAATATGAAGATTTCAAAGAAATAAAAAATGCTATAATAGAACTTGCAGTTTTAAACGAAATAAATAATCAAATAAGTAATGTAAATACCTATAATCAAGGTGATAAAGTTTTAAAAATAATTAAAAGACAAATCTATCCTTTTTGGTTAATGTATTTAGGATATGATACCAAGGAAGATTTATTAAATAGAATGATAGAAGATAAGATTGCCTTTGATGCATCTAAATATCCTATTGATAAAAATATGAAAAAGATGAGTTTAGATGAGTTTATTAACTTTTGTATAAAAAACAATAAACATATTTTAAAACTTGGAAATGTAATTCAAATCGAAAAAGAAGAAGAAATAGAAGTAATTTAAATTGAGGTAAGTATGGAAAACAAACTTGAATATTTTTTAACATTAATCCATCTAGATAATATAGAAGAATTTAAAAATGCTAAATTATTAAGAGTAATAGTTAATAATAAAGATAGTTTAATTACTATCTTTTTAGAAACTGAAAGAATGATATCAGTTGATAATTATTTAAAGTTAAAAGATCAAATGGAAAATTATTTTAATTCTAAAGTAGAAATTAGAATTAATAATTTAGGTGATAAAAGTCTTTATTTAGAAGAATATTTTAAAAACTTTTTACCAGAATATGGAAAGTATTTTCAAGATAGATTAAAAATAAATGGAGATAATAATAATTATATAGTTGCATATAATCAAGGTGAAGAAAGAGAAATTAATAATTATTTAAAAGGTATTAATACTAATTTAGTTAATTTAGGTTATAATCCTTTAACAGTTTTTGTTGATGAAGAAAATCGAGCTAATATACGTAAAATGATAAATGAAAATTTAACTAATATCGAGGTTAAAAAGACAAGTGAACCAAGTAATTTTGAAACTAAAACATTTGAACCTCGAAGAAAAAAAGTTAAAACTGTTGAAGATGAAAGAGTATATTTAGGTGAGGTTATTGAAGGAGATACTATTAATATTAAAGATATTGTCTCTGAAGATAATGATTTAATTATTGAATGTGAAATATTTGGAGTAGATATATTTGAATCTACTAAGAGTAATTATAAAATCATAACTTTAAAATTAACTGATTATACAGATAGTATGTATGCTAAGGTTTTTACGACTGATAGTGAAGAACTTAAAAGATTAGTTGGTATTTTAAAACCAAGTAAATGGTTTAAATTTAAAGGGTATACTAAAAGAGATAAGTATACTATGGATGAAATAGTTTTTAATATAAGTTCTATTAATGTTTCAGATAAGAAAAATGTAGAAATCACAGATCTTGCTCCAATTAAAAGAGTAGAGTTGCATACCCATACAATGATGAGTGCTATGGATGGAGTGTGTGCTGTTTCAAAACATGGTGTTTCAACTATAGAACAAGCTATTAAATGGGGACATAAGGCAATTGCTATTACTGATCATTCAGGATGCCAAGCTTTTCCAAATGCTTATAATATGATTGTTGATTATAATAAAGGTAAACCTAAAGAAGAACATTTTAAAGTAATTTATGGAACCGAATTAACTTTAGTTGATGATAATGTATCAATTGTAAAAAGAAGTAATAATGCTACTTTACTTGCTGAAGAATATGTTGTATTTGACCTTGAAACAACAGGTTTTAATGCTGCTGGTGGGGATTCCATTATTGAAATTGGAGCGGTTAAATTAAAAGATGGCGAGATTATTGATAAATTTGATAAATTAATTAAACCTCCAAAACCAATTACTGAGAGAATAACTAGTGTTACTAGTATAACTAATGAAATGGTTGCAGATTGTCCAAATGAAGAAATTGCTGTTAAAGAATTCTTAAAGTGGGCAGGGGACGATGTCATGGTTGCTCATAATGCTAAGTTTGATACTTCATTTATTGAAATGTGTTATAAAAAATATAATTTAGGTGAATATAAAAATACCGTAATTGATACATTAGCTTTATCAAGAATTTTAGATCAAGAAGCTTCTCGTCATGGCTTATCTGCTATTACCAAAAGATATGGAGTCGAATTTGATGAAGAATCACACCATAGAGGTGATTATGATGCTTTAGCAACAGCTTTAGTTTTTCATAAAATGATGAAAAAACTAGAAGGAATTAATATTTTAAAAATATCAGATTTAGAAACTCTTATTAGTTCTGAAGATATTCATAAATTTGGTCGAACATATCATGTAAATATTTTAGTTCAAAATAAAGTTGGTTTAAAAAATTTATTTAAAATAATTTCTATTGCTAATACTAAACATTTTTATAAAACAGCAAGAATATTAAGAAGTGAAATTGAAGCTTTAAGAGAAGGATTGTTAATTGGAAGCGGCTGTTATGAATCAGAAGTATTTGTTGAAGCAAGAAGTAAAACTGATTCCGAAATAAGAGATATTATTGGTTTTTATGATTATGTTGAGGTGCAACCACCTGAGTGTTATGGTCATTTAATTCAATTAGGTGATTTTAAAGATGAAAATGAACTTATTGCTAATATTAACAAAATAATTAAATTAACCAAAGAAGCCGGAAAAATAATAGTTGCAACGGGAGATGTTCATCATTTAACAAGAAGTGATAAAATCTATAGAGAAATTATTGTTAATCAAAAATTACCAGGTGGCGGACTTCATCCCCTTGCTAAACGTGATATTACTGAAATACCAAGTCAACATTTTAGAACAACTGATGAAATGCTTGAAGACTTTAATTTTCTTGATGAGAAAACTAGAAATGAAATTGTAATTGAAAATACTAATAAAATAGCTGATATGGTAGAAGAAGTAGAAGTTATAATTGATACAGGTGGTATTCCTTTTTCACCAAGAATTGAAAATTCAAAGGAAGATGTGTATGAAATGGTCTTTAATAAAGCTCATTCAATGTATGGAGATCCACTTCCTCGTCATATTGAAGAGAGAATTGCCGAAGAATTATATGGAGATAGAATAATTAAATTAGTTAAGAATAAAGTAAAAAATACTAATCCAGATAAAACTGAAGACGAATTAGATAAATTGTTTCAAAGTGAATTAAGTGAGACAATTAAACTTGGTTATGATGAAGTATTTAAGTTAAATAAAGAAGATTTTATAAATAATATTTTAGAAGATAAAGAAAAAGTAAATGATGAAGCTTATATAAATAAAGAAACGAAAAAACTAATGGGTGGTATTATAGGTGGAGGCTTTGATGTAATTTATTTAATTGCTCAAAAATTAGTAAAACACTCTAATGATGAAGGATATTTAGTAGGATCCCGTGGATCGGTTGGTTCTTCATTTGTTGCTACTATGATGGGAATAACTGAAGTTAATCCTTTGCCAGCTCATTATTTATGTAAAAAATGTCATTTAAGCTTATTTAATGATGAAGATGGTAATCCATATTCACTTAATTATTCAGCAAGTGGGTATGATTTACCTGATAAAATGTGTCCGAATTGTAATACAAAAATGTCTAAAGAAGGACAAGATATGCCATTTGCTACTTTCTTAGGATTTAATGCTGATAAAGTTCCGGATATTGATTTAAATTTTTCTGGTGATAATCAAGCTTCAGCCCATGCTTATACTAAAGTAATATTTGGAGAAGACAACGTTTATCGGGCTGGAACAATTGGAACTGTTGCTGAGAAAACAGCTTATGGTTTTGTTCGAGGTTATTTTGAAAAAAAAGGTGTTCAAGATGTTCACATGGCTGAAATTGAACGACTTGCTGTTGGTTGTACAGGAGTTAAAAGAACAACTGGTCAACATCCTGGAGGAATTGTTGTTATACCATCTTATATGGATGTCTTTGATTTCACACCTTTCCAATACCCAGCCGATGATGTGACTTCCGTATGGCGAACAACGCACTTTGATTATCATGCTATCGATCAAGATGTTTTAAAACTTGATATACTAGGACACGATGATCCAACAATTTTAAGAATGCTTCAAGATTTATCAGGAATTGATGTTACAACTTTACCAATGGACGATCCTAAAGTTTTAAGCTTATTAACATCACCTGATGCTTTAGGAGTTTCCAGTGAGGAAATAAGATGTGAAATTGGAACACTTGGTTTACCGGAAATGGGGACTAACTTTGTTATTAATATGTTAGTTAAAGCTAAACCTAAAACTTTTGGAGAACTTGTTAAAATATCAGGATTATCACATGGAACGGATGTTTGGAATGGCAATGCTGAAGATTTAATTGATAATCATATTTGTGAATTTAAAGAAGTAATAGGTTGTCGTGATGATATCATGGTTTATTTAAAAAATCATGGTTTAAAACCTAAAGATGCTTTCAAGATAATGGAATTTGTAAGAAAAGGTAAAGCTAAAAAAGAACCTGAAAAATGGCTTGAATGGAAACAAGTTATGATTGACAATAATATTCCGGATTGGTATATAGAATCTTGTCATAAAATTCAATACATGTTTCCAAAAGCTCATGCTTGTGCTTATGTTATGAGTGCAATTCGTATAGCTTGGTTTAAAGTATATCAACCTCTTAATTACTATGCTACTTTCTTTTCAATAAGAGTAGTTGACTTTGATATTGAAACAATGATAAAAGGCTATGATGCTATTAAATTAAAAATAGAAGATTTAGAAAATAAAAGTCATGAAATTACTAAAAAAGAAGGAGATATTCTAGAAACTTTAAAAATTGCTTTAGAAGCAACTGCAAGAGGAATAAAATTTGCTAACATCAATTTACAAAAATCAGATGCTGTTAAATTTATAAAATCTGATACAGAAGAAAATACTTTAATTCCACCATTTAGAGCTATTGATGGACTAGGGGACACTGTTGGTAAAACTATTGTTCAAGAAAGAGAAGTAAAAGAATTTTTAAGTATGGAAGATTTACAAAAGCGAGGAAAAGTTTCTACAACTTTAATTGATAAAATGCGTAGTATGAAAATATTAGATTCACTTCCTGAGTCTAACCAATTATCGTTATTTTAAGAAAAAATATAATGGTGAGTAATTATTTTACCAACATTAAGATAATCTAAAAAAATCTAATCAAAGAAATGGTTAGATTTTTAATTATAAATAGAAAAATATAGTAATAAATACATAATACAATTGTCTCTTTTTACTAATTTGTCTAATTAGTTGACTTTTATATATAAAAAAATTTATAATTAAATTAATGATAGGAGATGAAAATGGAAAATACAGATAATGCAACTAATGTTGCTAATTATTTTATAGAACAAGGCTATACTAATAGAGGTAATAGTATACTTTATTATTCATCACAGTATAGATTAGAAAAAGAAGAAGCAGATGGTTCAACGACGGAAGTTATTTTTTTAGGTAATTATGGAAATAATATTAACAAAGTTTCAAAATCAGATACTATTGAAATAGTAAATAAAAGTAATATAGAAATAAGCGATAAATATGTTCAAAATTTTATTAACACTTACTCAGCTTCTAACGGATATACAACTTCTACTACTACTTTTGGTAATCGTTATCCAAAATATGATGGTGAGGTTACATTAAAAAAACAATATGACGATGGAACAATAGAAGAAATTTATTTTAAATATAAAGATGGGAAAATAGTATCAGACATTGAATGTACTAAAACAAGAAAAGTTGCAATTGATACTTATTATAATGAAATTAAAAGTGAATTAACTTGTGGTGAAACGATTGATGAAAATACTGGTGATGAATATAATAATGAAGATAATACTAAAAATGTTTTAGGTTTAAAAAATGCAGTCTCTTTAACAAGTTCTAGTAATGCATCTACAGCATTTGGTTCAAAAGTGTCTTTAAATTCTGAAACAATACTAAACAAGATAAAAATTGTTAGAAATACATATGGATATGGAAATACAGAAGAATTAATTAAAGTAATTAAAAATAATTTAGAATTAAAAAATAAGTCATATAAACCGAAAGAAATGTTTGCTTCCGTTAAAACTTATAATTATTTTTCTAATCAATTAGATAATTATTTAGATAGAATAGAAAAAGTAGTTTTACAAATAATAGCTGCTGATAATGGAGAGTTAGATTATAAAAATAATGTTGATACAGGTTTTAATAATAAATTAAATGATGTAGGAAAACAAACGCTTTCAGCAAGTTTATTAGGTACTTTAGATTCTGATAATCCTGAAACGGGTGTAGATGTAGAAGAAAATAAATTTTATTATCAAGATCTTAAAATACATGATAGTGATGGTAATGAAATAGGCGTTATTCAAGAAGGCAAGTATGATATATATGAAATTGAATATGATAATGATGGTAATATCATAAGAATTCGAATTAGTCCTAATGGAGAGAAGGAAAAATGGATAAAAGTAGATGATTTATTATTAGAAAATAGTACTGTAATTAAATTTGAGCAAATAGGTGTATATCATTATGACGATCTAGCTCAAGTTATGATTTATGATTCAAATGGAAATGTTATAGGTGTTCTTAAAAAAGGTGATTATTCAGTATATGATGTAAAATATGATGAAAATGGTAATGTAATTGCAATTCGTATTAGTGATGCAGGAGAAAGTGAAAAATGGGTATATATTTATCAAGATGGAGAATATATTGGAAAATATTATGAATTAACAAAACAAGGAATATTCATATACAAAGATATGAAAGTTATTATTTCAGATAAATATGGCAATAAAATAGATATTTTGGAAAAAGGTTCTTATAAAATATATGAATTTAAATACGATGAAGATGGTAATGTAATTGCAATTAGAATATCAAAAGATTCAGAAGAAGAAAAATGGATAAAAGTAGATGATTTATTATTAGAAAATAGTACTGTAATTAAATTTGAGCAAATAGGTGTATATCATTATGACGATCTAGCTCAAGTTATGATTTATGATTCAAATGGAAATGTTATAGGTGTTCTTAAAAAAGGTGATTATTCAGTATATGATGTAAAATATGATGAAAATGGTAATGTAATTGCAATTCGTATTAGTGATGCAGGAGAAAGTGAAAAATGGGTATATATTTATCAAGATGGAGAATATATTGGAAAATATTATGAATTAACAAAACAAGGAATATTCATATACAAAGATATGGAAGTTATTATTTCAGATAAATATGGCAATAAAATAGGTATTTTGGAAAAAGGTTCTTATAAAATATATGAATTTAAATACGATGAAAATGGTAATGTAATTGCAATTAGAATATCAAAAGATTCAGAAGAAGAAAAATGGATATTCTTAAAAGATAATAATCTTGATATTTCATTAGTATCACCTGATATAAAAATTGTTAAAGAAGTAGAATTAGATGAAAATGGTAGTAAAATTAATTTCTTTAACGGTAAAACTATTGCTGGAATAATTGGAGTATTAGTAATAGCAGTAGGAACGGTTCTTTATAAAAAATATAAAAAAAATAATCATGAAGAACCGGTTGAACCTGGTGAATATAATATTTATGATACTTATTTAGAAGATGATGAAATAAGTGAAGTTAAAGTATCAAAACCAGGTGATGAAGATGCATGGATAGAATTGGAGTAATGTATGGGAAAATATATAGAATGTGCTAATAATATAAGATCAAATTATGATAATAATGCTTTTCCTTTAATAGATAAATTGTATTATAATCTAGATGATTTGGTTAAAGAATTAAAAAGTTGTACAGGAACTTTATTTGAAGAGGCTATAACAGATTTGGTTAGTTGTCAAACAAATTTAAGTGTTTTAAAGGATACCGCACTTGAAAATTTAGATTCTATTACAGATAATGCCCGTACTTATGATTCTTTGCGTAATAATTATAGTAATACTAAAATTAATAGCAATGGATTAATTGAATATACGCATAAAAAAGAAATAACAACTGGATTATATGAAAATGTTACAGAAGTTATTCCAGAGATGAAAAAATTCAAAGGAGGATCTTACAATTAGTAAAATCCTTTTTTGCATATAAAAAAAGAACTCAAAGTTCTTATTTTTAGTTAATTATTCTGCACTTTGATTTTCAAGGGTTGTCTGATCAACGATTTCAATATCACTAGCAACTTGATTAATTTTTTCGTTTATACTATTAAATGTTACTAGAATTGAATCTAAATCGCTCATTATAGTGTTCATTGTAGCTTCTGCTTTTCTAGCATTTGTACTACTCCAAGCACTTGATAAACTTTCTAATTCTCCACTAAAATTTGTAGCATTAGTTCTTAATGAAGTTACAGCATCTTCGCAATTTTTAGCATTATTTTTAACTATTGAAATATTAATATTTTCCATTTAACTCTCCTTTAATATGTAATTTTATTAAAATTATTTGCTACACTTGATAGCATATTAGAAATTGATAGAGCATTTTTTTCAATTAAATCTAATTTTGCTGTTATGTTATCAATATCTTTTTTTACTAAATTGCCTAAGTCACCATTCCAGTTATTAGCAATATTAGTCATACATGTTTCGATTTCTGCTTTTTTGTTAACAACTGCATTGTAAAATACATTAGCAAGTTCTGCAAAACTTGAAAGTCGTTCTTTATCATAAGAAACTTCGTTATCCATAATTCACCTCCTTATTTTCTATACTTAAATTGTAATCAATTTTTGAAATATAGTCAATATATGTTGTAAAATGATGTTAATTATAGAAAAATAATATATCGTAAAATGATATTAATTATAGAAAAATAAAAAAAATAAAAAAATTAGCACTCATATATTGACAAGTGCTAAATATAATAATATAATGTAGGTAGCAATCGAGAAAATAGAGTGCTAAAGGAGGAAGTATGTTAACTAAAAGACAAGAAGATATCTTAAAGTTAATAGTCATGGAATATATTAAATTAGCTAAACCAGTTGGTTCAAAGTTGATTTGTGATAAACTTAATTGTTCTAGTGCGACAATAAGAAATGAAATGGCTGAACTTGAAGATTTTGGTCTTCTTGAAAAAACACATACATCATCAGGAAGAGTTCCAAGTGAAAAAGGATATCGTTATTATGTAGATAATCTAATGGAACTTAAAGAGCTAAATGGTGAAGAGGTTTTTAAACTTCAAACAATATTTAATAATAGTCAACTAGAACTTAATGATGTTTTAAATAAGAGCTTAGAACTTATTTCAGATATGACTTCTTATACATCAATTGTTTTAGATGCTAAGAGTCATGAAAATAAATTAAAAGAAATAAGTGTTGTTCCAATTAACCAAGATGTTGTAATTGTTATTGTTGTAACTGATAAAGGTTATGTAGAACATAAAGATATTGAAATTAAAGGTGTTAGTCTTGATGAAGTTAAAAAAACAGTTAAATTAATAAATGACTTAATTGTTGGAACACCAATTGATGAAGTTAGTGCTAAATTAGAGTTTGAAATAAAACCGATTATTGGCAAATATGTAAAACAACATGAAGTTTTATATAATGCTTTTTATGATGTATTTACCGATATTTCTAGTAAAAATGTTAGTGTTGTTGGTAAAAATAATATTTTAAAACACCAAGAATTTAATAGCTTAGATAAAGTAAAAGATATCTTTAATAAACTAGATGATATGGAAGTTTTAGAAAATATTGATGAGACTGAAAAAAATAATGACATTAATGTTTATATAGGCCATGAAAATGCTGTTTCACCTGATGTTACCGTTATAAAAACCAATTACAAAACTAATAAAGATGAAGGAACGATTGCAATTGTAGGACCAAAGAGAATGGAATATAGTAAAGTAGTTAATTTACTTGATTATATTAAAAAACAGATTGAAAGGTGATAAAGTGGAAGAAGAAAAAAAAGAAGTAGAAGTAGAAAATACTTCTCAGGAAGAATTAAATAAAGACGAAGATAAAAAAGATAAAAAAATCTTCAAAAAAAATCATGATGAAAAATTACTTAAGGAAATTGAAGAGTTAAAAACTAAAAATAATGATCTTTTAAATAAAGTTATGTATAGTCAAGCAGAATTTGCAAACTATAAAAAGAGAAAAGAACAAGAAGTATCTAATATGTTAAAGTATTCTAATATGGATATTGTTCTTGAAATATTACCAATTGTTGATAATTTTGAAAGAGCTATAAAATTAGATGATGCTAACCTAAATGATGAATTATCAAAATTCTTAAGTGGTTTTAAAATGATTTATACGCATTTAGTTGAAACTTTAAAGAAATTTGAAGTTACGGAAATTGAATGCTTAGATAAGACTTTTGATCATAATACTTGCCAAGCTTTAATGACTTGTAAGGTTGAAGGAGTAGAACCAGGAATAGTAGTTGAAGTACTACAAAAGGGTTATATGTTAAAAGATAAAATGATAAGACCTGCACTTGTTAAAGTAAGTGAGTAGTATGAAAGATAAAGAAATAAATAAGTTTTTAAGTGAAAATTTAAAAACTATAAAAAACGAATTAAATGATATACAGGATATTTTATTTAGTGACATTATGTTATGTAGTTGTTACTTTATAAAATATTTAGAAACATTAGATGATGCTTATTTTGATAAGTTTTCAGATATGTTTAATAAAATGAGTAGTTCTGATAAAATTAGAACTTTAAGTTGTATAACTACTTATTTGAAAGAAAATAAAGCTAAGGCTTTAAAAAAGCAAAAAAATAATTAAAAGAGAGGAATGATATATATGAGTAAAATTATAGGAATTGATTTAGGTACAACTAATAGTTGTGTTGCTGTTTTAGAAGGAGGAACTGCTACTGTTATTCCAAATCCTGAAGGAAATAGAACAACACCATCTGTTGTAGCTTTTAAAAATGGAGAAAGAATAGTAGGTGATGCTGCAAAACGTCAAGCTATTACTAATCCAAATACTGTAAGTAGTATTAAACGTTTAATGGGAACAAGTGAGAAAGTTGAACTTGAAGGAAAGAAATACACACCAGAAGAAGTTAGTGCAATGATACTTTCTTACATGAAAGATTATGCTGAAAAATATTTAGGAGATAAGGTAACAAAAGCTGTTATTACCGTTCCTGCATACTTTAATGATTCTCAACGTCAAGCAACTAAAAATGCTGGTAAAATAGCAGGACTTGATGTTGAAAGAATTATTAATGAACCAACTGCTGCAGCTCTTGCATATGGTTTGGATAAACAAGATAAAAGTCAAACAATTTTAGTATACGACCTTGGTGGTGGAACATTCGATGTTTCTATTCTAGAACTTGGTGATGGTGTATTTGAAGTTAAATCAACTGCTGGTAATAATAAACTTGGTGGTGATGACTTTGATAAACGTATCATGGATTATCTAATTGAAACCTTCAAAAAAGAAAATGGAGTTGATTTATCTAAAGATAAAATGGCTATGCAAAGATTAAAAGAAATTAGTGAAAAAGCTAAAAAAGATTTATCAAGTATGACATCAACTCAAATATCTGCACCATTTATTTCTCAAAATGAATCTGGACCACTTCACTTAGATATGACTTTAAGCCGTGCTAAATTTGAAGACTTAGTTAGAGATTTAATTGAATCTACTTTAACTCCAGTTCGTAATGCTTTAAAAGATGCTAAATTAACAAAAAATGATATAGATAAAGTAATATTTGTTGGTGGATCTACAAGAATTCCAATGGTTTATGATTTAGTTAAAAAAGAACTTGGTAAAGATCCTAGCCTAGAAGTTAACCCTGATGAAGTAGTTGCTATGGGTGCTGCTATTCAAGGTGGTGTTTTAACTGGGGAAGTTAATGATATCGTACTTCTTGATGTTACACCTTTATCATTAGGTATTGAAACTCTAGGTGGTGTTATGACAACATTAATACCTAGAAATACAACTATTCCAACTTCAAAGAGCCAAGTATTCTCAACTGCTGCTGATAATCAACCTGCTGTTGATATTCACGTATTACAAGGTGAAAGAAGTATGGCAAGTGATAACAAAACTCTTGGTAATTTCCAATTAACTGGAATTCCTGCTGCACCTCGTGGAGTACCTCAAATCGAAGTTAAATTTGATATCGATGCCAATGGTATTGTTCATGTTACCGCTAAAGATTTAGGAACTAACAAAGAACAATCTATTACAATTACTTCAAATACTAATCTTTCTGATGAAGAAATTGATCGTATGATGAAAGAAGCAGAAGCTAACAAAGAAGAAGATAAAAAACGTAAAGAAGAAGCTGACGTTAAAAATGAAGCTGAACAATTAGTTTTCCAAACTGAAAAAACAATCAAAGATTTAGGCGACAAAGTAGAAAGTTCTGAAAAAGAAGAAGTAGAAAAACTAATTAAAGACTTAAAAGATGCTTTAAATAAAAATGATATTGAAGATATTAAATCTAAAAAAGATAAACTTCAAGAAAAAGCTATGGCTCTAGCTACTAAGTTATATGAAAATGTTAAACCAGAAAATAGTGAAGCTGAACCTGAAACTAACACAACTAATGAAACTAAAAAAGATGATGTTAGTGATGCTGAATACGAAGAAAAATAATTAATAAAATTAAATAAGAAAGTCCTAGAATTACTAGGACTTTCCTTAAGTAAATAAAGGAGAAAAATGAAACAAAAGAAAAGATCAGAGATAAATATTCAAGATACTTGGGATTTAACCCCTATATTTAAAACTAAAGAAGAGTTTTTTAGTAATTATCAAAAGTTTGAAGAAGAATATTTAAATATTTTGAAGTATAAAAATCATATTTTAGATAATAGTAAAAGTATGCTAGAATTTTTAGAATTAAGTGATGAACTTGAAAGAAAATTATATAAATTATACTACTATGCTCATCTAAATTTTGATGTTGATACAACTAATAACGAATCTCAAAAAATGCTTGGTATGGTTGATAACATAATGGTTAAATATAATGAGGCAACATCATTTGTTTTACCTGAATTATTAAAAAGCGATTATGAAAAAGTTTTAAAATATTTAAGTGTAGAACCAAATTTAAAAAAATATCAATATAATTTAGAAAAAATTTATCGTTATAAAAGTCATACTTTATCAGAAAAAGAAGAAAAAATTCTTTCTAGTTTAGGAGTTAGTTTAGGAGCATCTGAGACAATTTTTGAAACTTTAACAGATTCAGATATGGTATTTCCTAGTATAACAGTTGCTGGAGTTAAACATGAATTCACTGAAAGTAATTATTCAACTTTTATAGAATCACTTGATAGAACTACGAGAAAAAAAGCTTTTTCAATTCTTTTTAAAACGTATGAAAAATTTAATCATACTATAGCTGATACTTTTAGATTAAATGTTGAAGCTAATACCAAAGTTGCTAAACTTAAAAATTATGATTCTGCAATTACCGCTAGTTTATTTCATGATAATATAAGTTTAGATGTTTATAATAATTTAATTAAAACAGTAAATGACAATTTAGATGTTTTATATAAATATTATGACTTAAAAAAAGAAGTTTTTAATTTAGATAAATTACATTTATATGATATTTATACTCCTATGGTTAATGATTTTAATCAAAGTTATAGTTTTGAAGAAGCTAAAAATATTGTTTTAGAAGGCTTGGAAGTATTAGGAGATGATTATCAAGAAAATTTGAAGAAAGCTTTTAATAATCGTTATATCGATATTTATAATAATAAAGGTAAAAGAGGAGGAGCTTATTCAAGTGGTTTTTATGATACAAATCCTTACATTCTTTTAAATTTTGAAGGTAAATATGATGATGTAACAACCCTTGCTCATGAATTAGGTCATTCAATGCATACAATGTATTCTTGTAAGAATAATTCTTATAATACTTCAAGTTATCAAATATTTGTTGCTGAAGTAGCTTCAACTGTTAATGAACTTATTTTAGTTAAATATTTACTTAAAAAAGCCGTTAAAAAAGAAGAAAAACTTTATTTACTTAATCGTTTAATGGAATTATTTAAAGGTACTATTTTTAGACAAACAATGTTTGCTGAGTTTGAACGTAATATGTATTTTGATCATGAAAAAGGAATAATTTTAACTAGTGATTATTTAAATGATAATTATTATAAATTAGTTAAAAAATACTTTGGTAAAAATGTATCATGTGATAAACTAATTAAGTATGAATGGTCAAGAATTCCTCATTTCTATTATGACTTTTATGTTTATAAGTATGCAATTGGCCTATCAGCTGCTTGTAAAATTGTTCATGATATAGAAACAAATGGAACTAGTAGTGTTAGAAAATACTTAGAATTCTTAAAAACAGGAGGATCAATGGATCCAGCTTTAGAATTATTAGTATGTGATGTTGATATAAATTCTCAAGATTTTATCTTAGAAGCTATTAAAATGTTTGATGCTACTATTGAAGAATTTAAAACTATTTATAATGAGTAGTAAAAAAGGATGTGAATTTTATGAATAAAAAAGATTATTATGAAGTGCTTGGAGTATCTAAAGATGCAAGTGATGCTGATATTAAAAGTGCTTTTCGAAAATTAGCTAAAAAATATCATCCTGATATTTGTAAAGAACCAGATGCTGAAGAAAAATTTAAAGAAGTTCAAGAAGCGTATGCTGTTTTATCAGATCCTTCAAAAAGAAAACAATATGATCAATTTGGTCATGCTGCATTTGATAATAATGGCGGAGGTTCTCCATTTGGAGCAGGCGGATTTGATTTTTCAGGATTTGATGTTGATTTAGATGATATTTTAGGCAATATGTTTGGATCTGGCTTTGGCTTTTCCGGTAGAGGAAGCAGAAAAAGTACAAAAAGCCGAGGAAGTGATGTTTTATACCGCATGAACTTAACTTTTGAAGAAGCTGCTTTTGGTTGTAAAAAAGATATAAAGGTTGATACCAATGTTGCTTGTCCTGATTGTGATGGCTTAGGAGGACATGGAGAAACTACTTGTGAAGTATGTCATGGATCTGGAACTATAACCTCTGAGCAAAGAACAATTTTAGGTTCATTTGTATCTAAAACAACTTGTACTAATTGTGGAGGAACTGGTAAAACTTTCAAAAGTCGTTGTACAACTTGTGCAGGTAAAGGTAAAATCAGACAAAACCGTACTATCACAGTTAAAATCCCATCAGGAATTGATAATGGTAATCGTTTAAGATTAGTTGGTAAAGGCGAAGCTGGTGGCAATGGAGGAGAACCAGGAGACTTATATTTAGAGTTTAGCGTTTCGGAACATGAATACTTTAAAAGGGATGGCTTAGATATTTATTTAAATGTTCCAATTACTATAACTGATGCTATCTTAGGATGCAAAAAAGATATTAGAACTTTAAATTCTGTTGTTACTTTAAATGTTAAACCAGGTACTAATACAGGTGATAAACAAAGAATTAAAGGCAAAGGAATTGAAAACTCTGAAACTGGTAAATGTGGAGATATGTATTTAATATTTGAGGTTGTTTTACCAGATAAAATTACCAGAGAACAAAAAGAATTATTTGAAAGATTACAAAATACTAATTTAGAAAATACAACTTATACAAAATTTACTAAATTTGTTAATAAAAAATAAATAGTTGACTTTCCCCTTAACTGTAATGCTATGCTTACTCTTGAAAGGAGAGTTTACATTTTATTAAAATAGTAGTATAATATACTTGATTTTTAGGGGGTAAATATGTATAGTATTGGAGAATTTGCAAAACTTTTAGGAATAAATTCTAAAACACTTAGATATTATGATTTAATAGGTATACTAAAACCATCGGCAGTTGATAAATATACAGGTTATAGATCTTATTCAAATAGTCAAATAGCTGAGTACAAAAAAATTGTATATTTAAAAAACTTAGGTTTTACTCTTGAAGAAATAAAAGAAAATTTAATAAATCTTAATTTAGAAAGTATTTTAAGAAAAAAACAAGAATTAATTCTTACAAGAGAAAACTTAAATAGACAAATAGAAGAACTTACTAATCTTGAAAATACTTTAGATTTATCTCAAAGAACCAAAGTATTAATAAAAAAATAAATATGAAAAAAGAACAAATAACAAATTTAAAAAATAAGTATATATATCTAAGAAATTATCTTTTAGAATATAAAAAGTACTTAGAAGCTGAGAAACTTAATAAGCAACAAGAAAAACATCAAGAAAATACTTATGTTAAAAAATTAACTTTAACTAAGAAGTTCTATGGTAAAAATTTAAATGTCGGATAAATATTAAATTATTTATCCTTTTTTAATAAGAACTTTAATTAATTTTAAAAATATGGTATAATACCAAAGGTTTGAAAGGGGTAGTAGTATGATTTATATAACAGGTGATACACATGGAAAATTTTCAAGAATAGAAAAATTTTGTCAAGAATTTAATACAACTAAGACTGACTATTTAATTATTTTAGGTGATGCTGGTATTAATTACTTTGGTTCTTATGATAATGAATTAAAAAGTTATTTAGAAAGTTTACCTATTACTTTTTTACTTGTTTATGGTAATCACGAAGAAAGACCTGAAAATATTAAAACTTATAAAGAAGTACCAATGTTTTCAAATATCATGTATCAAGAAGAAGCTTATCCAAGTTTATTATTTTTTAAAGATGGAGAAATTTATAATATTTTAGGTAAAAAAGTTTTAGTAATAGGTGGAGCTTTCTCAGTTAATAAAGATTTAATGTTAGAACATGGTTATAAATGGTTTAAAGATGAACAACCAAATGAACTTATTAAAGAAAATACTTTAAAAAACTTAGCTAACAATAATTACCAAGTTGATTATATCTTATCCCATACTTGTCCATTTAAGTATTTACCAATAGAAATGTTTTATGTTAACATTGATCAAAGTAAAGTAGATCAAACAACAGAGAAATTTTTGGATTTAATTGAAAATCAAACTACTTATACTAAATGGTACTGTGGTCATTTTCATACTGATAAAGTTGTTGATAAAATTAATTTTATGTTTAATGATTTTAAATCTTTTGAATAAAAAACTAGTAATTAAACTAATTTTTTTGTATAATTAATTTATGAAAGATTTAGAAGATTATTTAACTTATTTAAAATATAATAAAAATTATAGTGAGAAAACTATTTTAAACTATAAATTAGATTTAGAAGATTATTTTAACTATTTACATATTGAAAATATGTCTTATAAAGATATTACTTATAATGATTTAATGCCTTTATTTGAACATTTTGAAACTAATAAATTATCTAATAAAAGTATAAGAAGACATATTAGTAGTATTAAGGGTTTTTATAAATATTTAGTCAATAATGATATTGTTAATTCTAATCCTTTTATTTATGTTAAATTACCTAAGAAAGAACAAAAATTACCAAGATATTTAACAATAGAAGAGTTATTAGAAATATTTAATAGTTTAGAAATAAAAACTAATTATGATTTACGCAATAGACTTATTTTAGAACTTATGTATGCAACCGGAGTAAGAGTATCAGAACTTGTCAATATAAAAGTTTTAGATATTGATTTTACCAATAATAGCATAAAAGTTCTAGGAAAAGGTAGTAAAGAAAGAATGGTTTATTATAATGAAGTTGCTAGAACTTACTTAGAAAAGTATTTAAAAATTTATCCAAGTCTTAATAAAAAAAATCTTAGTTTTCTCTTTTTAAATTACAAAGGAGATAAATTAACAACTGCAGGTATTAGTTATATAATAAATCAAGTAATAAAAAAAATAGGTTTTGATAAACATATAACTCCCCATATGTTAAGACATTCCTTTGCCACTCATCTACTTAACAATGGTTGTAGTTTAGCAACAGTTCAAGAATTACTAGGACATTCATCAATTGGAACAACAGGAATATATACCCATATAACTCTTGATCATGTTAAAGATGTTTATTATAAATGTTTTAAAAGAAAGTAGGTATTTATGAATTCATTTGAAGAATTATATAAAAAAATTCAAAATAGTAGTAAAGAAGATCAAATTAAATATTTAACTGATAAAGAATTTTTAGATTTAAGAAAAATAGATGCATATAAATTTTATAATATTTTTGTTTATCTAATTCGAAATAATCAAACTGAATTTGAAAACTTAATATTTACTAATTCTAATCTTTTACAAACTTTTTTAGATGGTGATGTGATAAATTATTATAAAATTTCTTTTAGCTATGACTTTTTATCTTCTTTAATATTATTACTAGATGAAAATAATACCAATTATGATAATCTTTATATTTTAGTATTTAATTGTATTAAAGATAAAGAAAATCAAAGAAAATTTTTAAATTTAAATATTAAACTTTCTTTTAAAAAGAAACTTCTTAAGGTTTTTAAAGACGAGGTAATTATACCATATATAGAAACTGAAAATATTTATTTTACAACAAAAGAAGCTTTTAATTTTTTAAGTGTAGGAATACCTCTTCCAAGTAAATATTATCAAACCAAGACTTTCTTTTTAAATGAAATAATGGATTCTGATATAACAAGAATGAATGGTAATATTTCAAAAATAGCTAGTTATGTTGATACTAGTTATTTAGAGAAACTAGAATATGATATGTTTGATACTATTATTACAAGTTATAAAGATAATAAATTTAATCTTAAAGAAAATAGTTTAGCTTATTTCTTTTTAGAAAAGTATAAAAAAGATAATAAAAGTATTGATATTAATAAGAAAGTTTTAGTTAATTTAATAATTCAAAATTTGTTTGGAGATAATTTACGAAATGTTTGTTTAAACCTTGAAGAATTATTTACTTATAATGAAAAAGTTAATCTTATTTCTAAGGAACATTTAATATTTTATAAAAATATTATGGAGATATTTAATTCTAATCTTGATTTAGTTAAATTTTATTTAGAATATAAAAATAAAAATGTTAAAGAGTTTTTCTATGATGATTTAAGAAAATTAAAAGATGTTTCTTATCAAGAAATGTTAAATTCTACTTTTGATATTAAAAGTAATCAAGGTCTTAAAAATAAAGAGTTAAGTGAAAAATATAAACAAGATGTCTATGAATTAAAAGGAGAACCATTTGTTATTTTATTAAGTTGTTTATATGAAGTTCAAAGAGATATAAATAATTATAAAAGAAATTGTTATACCTTAATTAATCAAGATAATTTAAATGTTTTCTTTCCAGATTCTTTAGTATTTGGTTATACGAATATTTCATCTAATCATATTATGCATGTATATGAACAAGATGCTTATAGTAATGAAGAGGTTGGTTCAAGTGATTTTGTTAGTAGAATAAGAGATGTTGATTTTTTAATAGCAAATAAATATCCTAATGAAATACAAATAATAAATGATGTTGTAGATAAACAAAAGTATAAAAGAGTAACTCCATCATATGTTATATGTTTTGATACCATTGATCCTAAGTCTTTAGAAGCTAGTAAATCTTTAAATATTCCAATTGTTTTAATTGATAAAAGCAAATATAAAAAATATGATTCTGATTTAACCGCTAGTCAAATAAGAAGTGATATGTATTATACTCCTCAAACAATTGATTACCGAGATGCAACTTTTAATTTAACCGAAGATACTTATCAAGGAAAAAAACTATAAAAAAAGAAGAATTAATTAATCTTAATAGGAATAGATTTTAATTCTTCTTTTATTAAATCTTCTCTTTTAATAATTTGTAAATAAAGAATGGTTATTCTTCTTTCAATTTTAAGTACTTCATCATCTATATCTTTATAATTGGTAATAATTAAAGTATCTAAATCATCTTTAATAGTTTTTAAATAAAGTCTTCCTTTTAAATTAAAACCAAGTACTCTTATATAATTAATATTATATTTTTGATCCTTTTTAATATTAAATAATATATGTAAAAACATTCTATTTAACTTATTATAAGTAAATCTTTTAGTTTTAATATTATCAATTAATTCTTGATAAGTATTACTAACTAAAATAAATTTTTTAATTCTTATATCGATTCCTTCAACTACATCTAAATATTTATCTAAGGTATCAATTTCACTTATTAATTTATATTTTAATAAATAATAATAATTATCTAAGTAAGTATAATCCATTTTAAGTTTTTCTTTAGTAATTTCAGGAATAGTATTATCTATATTATTTCTTTTTAAATAATTTTCTCTTATACTAGTGGCACTGGTGATAGTAGAAGTTATTTCTTTTGCTAAATAATCATTTGTTCTTTTAATTGTAAGGGGTTTTATTTGATAATTGTTTTGCATGATTACTTTTATATAAGAAAGACCTAGTAAATCATTGGAATTATTAATTTCTATATTAGTTAAATTATATAAAGCTTTCATAGTACTTTTAGGGTAGTTATTACCAAGATCTAAATATTTTTTAACTAAAGTATCATATTCTTTATTAAATAACATCGTGGAAACTAAAATTTTTAAAACATCAACATCATCAGTTTCTGAACCAAAGATTAAATAATCCATTTTAAGTTTTTCTAAAATACTAACACCATAATAAGCAAAAGTATCAGCTGATTGAGTTGCAAAGATAAAGGGGAGTTCAATTACTAAATCAACTTTATATTCTAAAGCAATTCTTGTTTTATCCCATTTAGTAAGATAAGAAAATTCACCTCTTTGTGTAAAACTTGAACTTAAAACTAAAGTAATAAAACTATCAGGAAACATTTCTCTTATTTTTTCTAAATGATAAATATGTCCATTGTGAAAAGGATTATACTCACAAATAATTCCAATTTTATCCATTAACATCACCAAAAACATTATACAATAAATAAATATATTATTCAAATTTTCAAAAAAACTAATTTAAAGTGTAAAAAAACTATGAAAATGCCTTGTATAATTTTAAATTCTTTGCTATAATACAAAGAGTTAAAGGAAACGGAGGGATTATAATGGCAAAACTTGGGAATAGACAAAGAAAGACTTTAGTATGTACAGAATGTAATGAAGAAAATTATCGTACTGAAAAAAATATTAAGAATACAACCGATCGTTTAGAATTAAAAAAATATTGTAGTAAATGTCAAAAACATACTATTCATAAAGAAAAAAAATAATAAGATAGGAATGATATTATGATTAACGTAAATGATTTAAAAGTAGCAATGACAATTGGTATGGATGGAAACATTTATACAGTTTTAGAACTTGGTCATGTAAAACCAGGTAAAGGAGCTGCCTTTGTTACGGCTAAACTTAAAAATTTAAGAACAGGTTCTATTATAGAAGAAAGATTTAATGCTGGAACTAAAGTAGAACAAGCTAGAATTGAAAAGAAACCAATGCAATTTTTATATAGTATGAATGATAACTATACATTTATGGATATGAATACTTATGAACAAATTGAACTTAACAAAAGTGTTATTGGTGATGATGCTAAATTATTAAAAGAAAATTTAGAAGTTGATATCATGTTCTTTGAAGGTGAAATGTTAGGTATGAATTTACCTGATAAAATAGCTATGAAAGTAGTTCATACAGAACCTGGTGTTAAAGGTAATACAACTTCAACTGCTATGAAAGATGCTGAACTTGAAACCGGTTTAGTTATAAAGGTTCCAATGTTTATAGATCAAGATGAAATAGTTTTAGTTTCTAGTAAAGATGGAAAATATGTATCTCGTGCATAATTTCTTTTTTTTATTTTAATTTTTAAATTCGACAATTTTTTTAAAACTAATTTGTTATATTATACTTGGTGATAATAAATGAGAAGATTTTATATATTTAATATTAGAAAAGAATTACTAACTCTTTATAAAGATAATCAAGATAATTTATACAAAATACTATTAAGTATTAAAGAAACTAAAGAAAGTGAATTAGTATATGCATATAATTTATTTAAACAAATATGTGCTACCTATGATACTTTAAATTTAAATAGCAAATTATATTTAAAAATGCATAATGATCTTGTATATACAAAAATTGATAATGAACATGTAATTAATAATTTATATAAAGATGAAGTAAGTATTTTAAAAGTTAAAAAAAGTCATTTAGTATTAGATTCTAATTCTACCTATTCAAGTTTTTTAAACTTTTTAAGTGAATATAATAGTAATTTATTTGTTTGTGATTTTATCAACGGAGATTATTTCTTTTTAACTGATATTCATTTAGTTGTAGAATAAATGTAAATATTTTACTTAATTATTTAAATTATTAATTTTATTTGATATACTTAATTTGATGTAGTATGGATGAAGTAGAATTAAAAATTAAAATATTAGAAGCTTTAAAAATAGCTTATAGTAATATTTCTTTAGAAAGTGATTTTAATTATTCTTATGAAGAAATTAAAAAACTTTGTTTAAGTAAGAAAAAGTAGGGGTGTTTTACATGAATTTTGATGATTATTTTATAGATGGAACTAAAACTTTAAAAAATAAATTAGGAATAACAGACATAGATTTATTAATTAAAGAAGAACAAGTAATTGTTCTTAAGAAATTAACTAATTTTATTTTAAAAGAATATGAGTTTAGTCCAAGTGCTTCTTATTTAGCTTTTATACATAAATATTTATTTGATGATGTTTATTATTTTGCTGGAGAGTATCGTTTAGTAAATATGTTTAAACAAGATAGTTCCTTTTTAGATTTTAATTTAATTGAAGAAGAACTTTCTAAAGTAATAAATAAATATAATAGTATGGAAGTAGTAAATAATAAATTTACAATTGCTAGAACTTTAGGGGAGTTTTACCGAGAACTTATTTATATTCATCCTTTCAGAGAAGGAAATGGAAGAGCCATAAGAGAGTTTTTAAGAGAATATACCATGTATAAATATAATTTAATTTTGGATTATAGTAAAATCAATAAACGAAACTTTTTACTTGGAATAACTGATAGTTATACATATCCTAGTTTACTTGCTTATGAAATTAATAATGCTTTAGTTGAACCTAAGAAAGAATTAAAAAAATAATTCTTTCTTTTAATATAAATAAAATTAACATATTAGTTAGATAAAAAATAGTTCTAAGTATTCTTTCTTCACATATTCTTTAATGAATAGAAAGTGAGTGTTTATGGATAAAAATGAAATAATTAAAAATATAGGTCAAAGAACGGGTGGAGATATTTATCTTGGAGTAGTAGGAGGAGTTAGAACAGGTAAAAGTACGTTTATTAAAAAAATGGTTGAAACTTTAATTATTCCAAATATTCCAGATGAATTTGAAAAGAAAAGATGTTTAGATGAAATACCTCAAAGTGCAGCTGGAAAAACAGTTATGACAACCGAACCTAAATTTGTTCCTAATAATGCTATTAGTATTAATGTTGATGATTTTTCTTGCAAAATTAGATTAATTGATTGTGTTGGGTATATTATTAAAAATGCTAAGGGTATAGAAGATGAAAATGGTCCAAGGATGGTTAAAACTCCTTGGTATGATGAAACAATTCCTTTTAGTGAAGCAGCTGAAATTGGAACTGAAAAAGTCATTAAAGAACATTCAACCATTGGTATTGTCATGACAACCGATGGATCAATTGGAGAATTTGAAAGAAATGACTACGTAGATGCTGAAGAAAGAGTAATTCAAGAATTAAAAGAAATTAATAAACCTTTTATAGTTATTATGAATACAACCCATCCAATGCTACCTGATACAATTAGATTAGCATCCGAATTAAAAGAAAAATATGATGTTCCAGTTATGCCTTTAAGTGTTGAAACCATGACGGAGCATGACATGATTGATATTTTAAGAGAAGCTTTATATGAATTTCCAATATTAGAAGTAAAAGTAAAATTACCAGATTGGATTGCTGTTTTAAATCCAAGTCATCCGGTTAAACAAGTATATATAAATTCCATTAAAGAAAGTGTTGTTGAAATTGATAAATTAAGAAGTGTTGAAGATATAACTAAACATTTTAAAGAAAAAGAAGAAATTGAAAAAGCATATTTATCAAGTGTTGATCCAGCAACAGGTGAAGTAATAATAACTTTAGAGGCTCCAAATGATTTGTATAATAAGGTTTTACATGAAATAATTAATATTGATGTTTCCAACAAAAAAGATTTACTTAAGTTATTTCAAGAGTACAGTGAAGCCAAAATGGAGTATGATCAAGTTAAATATGCTCTTAAAATGGTTAAACAAACTGGTTATGGAGTAGCAACTCCAACTTTATCAGATATGAAATTAACTAATCCTGAAATAACAAAACAAGGAACTCGTTTCGGAGTTAAATTAAAAGCAACGGCTCCATCAATTCATATGATAAGAGTAGATGTTAATTCAACTTTTGAACCAATTATAGGATCAGAACTTCAAAGTCGAGAATTAATCAATCATTTAATGAAAGATTACGAAACAAGTCCAGCTAGTATTTGGAAAAGTGAAATATTTGGTAGAAGCCTAGATGTTATTGTTCAAGAAGGAATACAATCTAAAATAAATATGATGCCTGAAAATATTAGATTTAAACTTCAACAAACTTTAACTAAAATAGTTAATCGTGGTTCAGGTAATTTAATTGCTATTGTTTTATAGCAATTTTTTTAATAATAATTCACTTATAATTATGCTTTTCTTCAAAAAAGTGTTTTAAAAACTTGACAAATTTGGTTGTTTAAACTAAGATATAGATATATTTGTTGTTTAAAGGAGTAGTATTTTGATTTCTTTTAGAGAGTTAGTGGTTGGTGGAAACTAATAGAATAGGAATATGAAGACATTAAACTTTAGCAAAACGGTTGTGCGTTATAACAAATAAGTTAGATTACTCTAAGAAATAAGGTGGTACCACGAGATTTTCGTCCTTATACTTAGAGTTTTTTTATAGGAGGAAATATGAAAGGTAACATTTATAGAGATATTTATTGTGGGGAGGTTTCAACAGAATATGTTGGAAAAACTTTAAAACTTGCTGGTTGGGTTAATTCAATTCGTAATTTAGGTAGTTTAGTTTTTATTACTTTAAGAGATGAAACAGGAATTGTTCAATTAATAAGTGAAGATGTAGAAAAATATGCAAATATTACAAAGGAAAGTACAATAACGATTACAGGTGTTGTAAGAAGAAGAACGGATGATATGATTAATCCTAATATGAAAACCGGAGAAGTTGAAGTATTACTTTCTAGTTTAGAAGTATTAGGGGAATGTGTTAATGTCTTACCGTTTGAAATTAGTAAATCAAAGGAAAGTTTAGAAGATACAAGACTAAAATATCGTTATCTTGATTTAAGAAATGAAAGTGTTCATAATAACATTTTATTTCGTAGTAAGGTAATTGATTTTATTAGAACAACAATGAAAAGTATGGATTTTACAGAAATTCAAACTCCAATTGTAACATCTTCTAGTCCAGAAGGAGCCAGAGATTTTATTATTCCATCTCGTAAGTTTAAAGGAAAGTTTTATGCTCTTCCTCAAGCTCCTCAAATATTTAAACAATTATTAATGGTTTCAGGCTTTAACAAATATTTTCAAATTGCTCCTTGTTTTCGTGATGAAGATCCAAGAAGTGATAGATTATATGGAGAATTCTATCAATTAGATTTTGAAATGAGCTTTGCAACGGATGAAGATGTTTATAAAGTAGGAGAAAAAGTATTCTATGATATATTTACAACTTTCAGTGATAAAAAAGTAAGTCCATACCCCTTTAGAAGAATTCCTTATAAAGAAGCTATGTTAAAATATGGATCTGATAAACCAGATTTAAGAAATCCTTTAATAATTGAAGATTTAACTGATATTTTAAAAAATAGTGATTTTGCTCCTTTTAAAGATACAACAATAAGAGGAATTAAAGTAGAAAATCTTGATAAACCAAATTCTTGGTATAAACAAATGGAAGAATATGTTAAAGGAATAAATGGTGTACTTGGTTATATTAAAATTACCAATGAAGGTTTTAAATCAAGTCTTGATAAATTCTTTAATGAGGAAATTCGTGAACAATTAAAAGAAAAACTTAATCTAAAACCAGGTGATGTAATATTCATTATTGCTAATAAAGAAAACTGTGCTAAGATGATGGGACAACTTCGTATTAAATTAGGTCAAGAATTAGATTTAATTGATAAAAATGTTTATGAATTTTGTATTGTAAATGATTTTCCATTCTACGAAATGGGAGATGATGGTAATATAGAATTTTCTCATAATCCATTTAGTATGCCTCAAGGAGGACTTGATGCTTTAAATAATAAAAATCCATTTGATATAGTAGCTTACCAATATGACTTTGTATGCAACGGTTATGAAATGGCTTCAGGGGGAGTTCGTAATCACGATAGAGAAATTCTTAAAAAGGCTTTTGAACTTGCAGGTTATAGTGAAGATGTAGTAATTTCTAAATTTCCGAGTCTATATGAAGCTTTCAAATATGGTGCACCACCTCATGCTGGAATGGCACCTGGCTTGGATAGAATTTTAATGCTTTTAAAAGATGAAGAAAACATAAGAGAAGTAGTACCATTCCCATTAAGTGCAAACGGATCAGATCCTATGATGGGTTGTCCTAATGAAGTATTTGATAGTCAACTTCGTGAAACTCATATTAAAATAAGAGATTAAAATGGAAATAATCTACGGAACTACTAATCCTAATAAAATAAAAGAAATGAGTTTACTTCTTAAACCTTTTAATATTAATGTTTTATCTTTAAAAGATATTAATTTTACTAGTGAGATAGAAGAAAATTGTACAACTTTTTTGGAAAACTCTTTAATTAAAGCTAAAAGTATTTTATCATTTTGTAAGTTAAATAATCTTAATTATCCAATTTTAACTGATGATGCTGGAATTTCTATTAAAGCTTTAAATGGAAGACCTGGGGTTAAAACAGCAAGATATGCAGGAGATCATGCCCCTCAAGAAATTGTTTTAAAAAAAATACTCCAAGAATTATCTGGAGTAGACGATAGAGAAGCAACTTTTACTTGCTCTTTAACCTTCATAATAAATGATGAAATAATTCAAGTAGAAGGTAAAAACTTAGGTACTATTGCCTACGACTATAAAACTTTAGGTGGTTTTACTTTTTCTCCTATCTTTATACCAGATGGGTATCAAGAACCAATGATTAATTTAAAAAATGTTGAAACGCATAGAAGCAAAGCAGTTTTAAAATTAATTGAAGAACTAAAAAAAAGAAAAGTTATTTAAGTATTTCTAATTACCATTTTAACTTTTCCAATTATACAATTAAAACTTGGTAAAAAATAATTACTATAATTATCTGAAAGATAGCAATAACTATCTTTTTTTTCATATTTTAAAACCCTATATTTACCACTTATATAAACTAAAACTAATTTATTATCAATATTAACTAAAGTTTTCTCAATAATTAAAATATCTTTATTTTTAATACAATAATTAGTTAAACGATTATTATGAGCATGAATTGCAACATATTCTTTTTTATTATCTAAATTAGTAAGTTCTATATAATTATCTTCATCTAAAAAATATACTCTTGTTGTTTTAGAATTAATCTTTAGTAAATAAGTAATTCTTTTAGAACTTTTATTGTATTCAAGGAAATGCTTTGATTCTAAAATCTTTAAATATTTATAAATACTATTATAAGACTTGTAATTAGTCATATTTTTAATATCTAATAAACTAGGATAAACTAAATTATCTTCATAATACTTAATTAATAAATTATAAAATTCTTCTTGCTTTCTTGTTAACATATTCCCTCCAAATAAAAATTATTATAGCATAGATATTTTAAAAATTCACTTAAATTCACCTTTTTTACCTTTTTAAACTTATATAAAATATAATTATTCTTAAAAAAACTCTTAATAAAATAAATCCTAATAACTATTTATATTATATTCGGAGGTTGAAAATGAAGAAAATAAGTTATGTAAGACAAATTGCTGAAAGAGATTGTGGTATTTCTTGCTTATCCTCTATTATTAAATATTATGGAGGCTACGTAAAAAGAGAATATTTAAGAGAAATTACTAATACAACCAGAGAGGGGGTTAGTTTATATTCTTTAAAAGAAGGTTGTACTAAGTTAGGAATTGAAGCTAAAGCTATTCAAAGTGATATTAAACTTTTAGAAAAAGAAGTTCCTTTTATTGCTCATATTTTAAAAGATAATCTCGGTCATTTTGTTGTTATAAGTAAAATAACTAATAAATATATTACAATTATGGATCCTAGTTGTGGTATTAAAAAAATAGATATTTTAAAGTGGAATAAAATAACAACAAATGTTTATTTATTATTAAAACCTGTTAACAAAATATTAAAACAAGAAAATGATAAAAAAATAACTAACATCTTATTCCCTTTACTAAAACAATATAAAGTAATAATAATGCTTCTTTTACTTTTATCACTTATATATACTTTAAGTAATATTCTTATATCATATCAATTTCAATTTTTTCTAGAACTTCTTAATATTAAAAACTTAGAAGCAATTAAATTAATATTTATCTTTTTAATAAGTATTATTTGTTTAAAAGAAATAGCTAATCTTTTTAGAAGTAATTTTCTTAATTACTTTAATCATCTTATTGATAAAACTTTATTAAGAGATGCTTATACTCACATTATTAAACTTCCATATTTATATTTTAAAAATCATACAAAAGGAGATCTTATAACAAGAATACAAGATATTTTTCAAATAAGAGAAGTAATTAGTAAATTATTAATTACTTGTATAATGGATTTAATCTTAATTATTTTTATTTATCTTGTCTTACTTAAAATAAGTTTAAAACTTAGTTTAATAGTATTTATAACAACACTTTTATATTTAGTAATTATTTATTTTTATAATAAAGTAATAATTAAAAAATTAAAGAATTTAAAAGAAGAAGAAATAAAAGTAAATAATCATTTAATAGAAACTATTACATCTTACGATACAATTAAAAGTATGCAAATAGAAGATAATTTACTAAATAAATTATTAGTTAAATATAATTTCTTTCAAGATAATAGTTTTAGATTATATAAATCTTTAAATAAAGAAACATTTTTTAAAAATTTAATCTATGGACTTGGTTTATTAATAATAATTTATCTTGGTATTAAAGAAGTATATTATAATAATTTAAGTTTAAATAATTTATTAGTTTTTAATAGTTTATTAATTTACTTTTTTGATCCTTTGCAAGATATAAGTTCTTTACAAATTACTTTACAAGAAGCTCATTTATCTTTTTTAAGAATTCAAGAATTATTTAATGTTAAAGAAGAAACTTTAGATACTACTAATAGTATTAATACTTATTTTAAAGGAAATATTAAAATTAATAATTTAATATATTCTTATAATAATATTGATAATACTTTAAAGTGTGACAAGTTAGAAATATTAGCAGGTGAAAAAGTTTTGTTGTATGGTCCAACTGGAAGTGGTAAGTCTACTTTGATGAAATTGTTAGTAAGATATTTTTCAGGCTATCAAGGATTAATAGAAATAGATGATCGAAATATTCAATTATTGAATTTATTAGATATTAGAAGAAAAATTACTTATGTCTCTCAAGATGAAATTTTATATACAGATACTATTTATAATAATATTGTTTTAGATAATAAAATTTCTTATTCAGAGTATTTAGATATTTTAAAAATAACAGGAGTAGATTTAATTCTTAATCGAAGTTTATTAAAAAATGATATGTTAATAGAAAATAATGGTTCTAATTTATCAGGAGGAGAAAAACAAAGAATCTTATTAGCTAGAGCTTTAGTTAAAAAAAGTGATATTTATATTTTTGATGAATCTTTAAGTGCTATTGATATTAAAAATGAAAGATTAATTTTAAAAAATATCTTTAAAAGATTAAAAAATAAAACTATTATTGTAATTAGTCATCGTTTTAATAATAAAGATTTATATCAAAGATATGTACTTATAAATAAAGGAGTTGTATATGACTGTTAATAGTTATGATAGAAATATTTTAAAAAAAGGAATTTTGTATGTATTTTTAATTATTATTACTATTTTAATTATTGTTTTAGAACTTATTAAATTTGAATGTAAAAATACTTATACTTATAAGTTTAAAAAGTATAATGATAATATTTTAATAGAAGTTAAACTTTCAGATTTAATTAAAATAGAAAGTAGTAATTATTTAGTAATTGATAAGAAAAAATATGATTTTGTTATTATTAATAATTATTTAAATAATAAAACATGTTTATTAGAAATTAAAATTAAGAGTAATATTAAAAAATTTAATTCTTATGAAGTAAGTTTTATAAGAGTTATAGAAATAAGAAAATTTATTGTAAATAGTATGAAAGGAGATAAAAAATGAAATTATTAACAAATGAAGAATTAAAAAATATTAATGGAGGAGGAGTATCTGGTTTTATTGCTGGTATATTTGCAGTTGGTTCGTTTATAGCATTTTTAGCTGGAGTTTTAGATGGTTATACAAGACCACTTAGATGTAATTAGGAGGTATTATTTATGGAATTAAGTGTTCAAAAAATGCAAGAAGTAGTAGGAGGAATAACTTTAAGTGGAGCTTTAATATCAGCGTTTAAAGGTTATTACACGGTTTTAAGAGAACTTGGTCAATACTTTGGAAGTGGTATTCGAAGAATTATAACTGGTACTTATTGTCAGGTGAAGTAGTTATGACTTTAAAAATTAAAAATATTTTATTTAGTTATGTTTTACCAATTACTTGTTCAATTTTAATGATGCCAGTTTTAAAAGTTGTGTTTATGTTTCTTTTTCAAGTTGGTAGACAATATGGAATTTTTTTAAGAAATATCTTTGAAATTAGTTGTAATATGGTTTGATTGGTATCTTTATTTTGAAAAAACATATAATATTTTAGAAAAAAATTGTTGAATTATGTTGAATTTTGTTTTAAAGTTTGGTATAATCTATATTGATTTTAGAACGAAGGGAGGGAGTAAAGAATGACACATGTTGCTGTTAGAAACGGTAACCTAGATGGGGCTTTAAGAAAATTTAAACAAAAAGTTGCTAGAGATGGTATCCCTTCTGAATTTAAAAAAAGAGAAGCATACGATAAACCAGGCGTTAAAAGACGTGAAGCTAAAAAAGCTGGTATCAAAAATGCTCGTAAACGTGAAAGAAATAATAGAGACTAGACTTAGGTTTAGTCTTTTTGCATAATGAGAAAAAAATACGGTAGCGACTATCGGAATTTAAGTCTGTTAAGAAGATTAATAAATCTCTATAAAGCAGAAATCACATTGCTGTGAGGTGATGTAAAAAATAAAAAATGAGGTGTCTATGATAATTAAAAAAACTCACATAGGTTCATATGCTGTAATTGTTAAAAATGAAAAAATAGCTCTTGTTAGAAAATCTAGAGGAGGCTATAAAGGTAAACTAGATTTACCAGGAGGTGGAATTGAATTTAAGGAAGATCCAATTACTACTTTAAAAAGAGAAGTTAAAGAAGAAATTGATAATGATATTTTAAGTTATTCCCTATTTTCAGTTGAAAGTAATAATATTAAATGGGAAATGTCTAAAGATTTATTTGAAGATTTACATCATATAGGAATACTTTATCTAGTAAATTTAGTAAATGATTATGTAAAAAGTGATTCAGACGAAAGAGATTCCCTTGGAGGGTCTTGGTATTTGATAAGTGATTTAAAAAAAGAAGATTTAACTCCTTTTGCTAGATATTCTTTAGAAAAACTTGGTTATAAATTATAAATATTTCTATACTTTTTTATACAATAGGAAAGTCATATCAAAAACTAAAAAATGTTTAGTTAAAATAATGCAATAAAGTTCTTTTTGATTAAAAAAATATTTTAAAATTTATAAAAAACTATTGATATTCAATAAATGACATGATATCATCAGTACAAAAGGGTGGTGATTAAGATGTATAAAGCATATAAATTTAGAATTTACCCAAATGATGAACAAAAGATTTTTATAAATAAAACCTTTGGTTGTAGTAGATATGTATATAATTATTATTTAAATAAAATACAAACGGATGGCTATACAAATTCTTATGATAATATAAAAGATTATACGAGTACATTAAAATATAATTCACCATTCTTACAAGAAATAGATAGTATTGTAATAAGAAAATCTTTATTTAATTTAGAAGATGCTTTTAAAAAGTTTTTTAATAAAATAGGTTGCTACCCCAAATTTAAAAGTAAATATAATAGAAGTAGTTATAATACAACAGCAGTGAATAGAATTTATAAAAACAAAAAATATTGTAATATAGAATTAGATTTAGAAAATAAAAGAGTAAAATTACCTAAATTAAAATGGGTAAAAATAAAGGGGTATAGAAATCTAAAAAAAATAAATGGTGAAATTAAAAATGCTACAATTTCAAAAGAAGCATCTAGCAAATACTATGTATCTCTTTTATTTGAAATAGATAAAAAAATAGAGAAAGTAGATCCCCAAAGTATTGTTGGAATAGATTTAGGAGTAAAAAAATTATTAACTTTATCAGATGGAACTACCTATGATAATAATAAATACATATTAAAATATGAAAAAAGAATTAAAAGAAAACAAAGAGAATTAGCAAGAAAAGTAAAAGGAAGTAAAAATTACTATAAATGCAAAAAAGAATTAGCGATACTTTATAGTAAACTTGCTAATTCTAGAAAATACTATATTCATAAAATAACTAAAGATATAACCTGTGAATATGACATTATTACTTGTGAAAAATTAAAAACTAACGAAATGATAATTAATGGAAAAGAAAATAAATTATCAAGTAAAATTCAAGATGCCACATTTAGTGAAATACTAAGACAACTCTCATATAAATCAAAGTATAAAGGGAAAGAATTTTTTCAAATAGATACTTATTACCCATCTAGTCAGATATGTTGTAGATGCAATAATCAAAATAAAGAATATAAAGATTTAACCAAGCGAGAATATCAATGTATAAAATGTGGTCAAGAAATAGATAGAGATTTAAATGCAAGTATAAATATTATGTTTGAAGGATTAAAGTTATATATGGAAAGTTTAATTAGATGTTAAAAAAACTAGGACGAACAAGATTTCTTAAGTTTTAAGAAAAAATACGGTAGCAACTATCGGAATTTAAGTCTGTTAATAAGATTGGTTGCAATCTCTATGAAGCAGAAATCACATCACCGTGAGGTGATGTAAGCAAACTTGTTTGCTTTTGTTCATTATTTAAGTTATAATTATAAAGGAAGGTGATTAAAATGTATGAAAAAATACAAGCAGATATTATAAGTGCTTTAAAGG
>CAKPFH010000002.1 GCA_934153655.1 uncultured Bacilli bacterium | reverse complement strand
AATGGTAATAAAAATGATAACAATAACAGCAATGATAAAAAAGATGATATTATTAAAGACAATCCAATAATTGATAATAGAATTGATGATAATATAATTGGTAGTAATAAAAAAATAACTATTATTGATAGAAGTAGTGGTAATTGTCCACAAGCAATTGAATATTACTATGAAGACAGTAATTATAAATATTATTTTACTTGTGTTATAAGTAGTAGTATCTTTGTTAAAATAGATAATCAAGAATATAATATTAAATATGCTTTAAATAATAAAATTGTTACTATGGATGAACTTATAGAAGCTGGCTTTAAACCACTTAAGAAATCTAAAAATACTAGTGCTTACTAAATAATATTTTGGGGGATATATGACAAATTTTTTTGATAGTGATTTTGAAATCATTTTAACCATTATTTTAGTACCATTTTTCATGATTTTAATCTATGATAAACTAAAAAATCTTGGTAAACTTTATTTAAATATTTTTAAAATGAAAATAAATATTATTAATAAAAACACCGCTTGGTTAGATTCTAATAATAATATTGATGATACAACTAAATACATAGAATTAGATTTTATCTTACAAGTATTTAATAATAAAAATACTAATAATAGTATTTATAACTTAGATATTTATAAAAAGAAAAAGAGAAAATTAGTTTTAAGTGAATATCATAATTTAAATTTAGTAGATTCTATGAAAATGGTATCTGGTTCTACTACTTATGAGAAAATTAAATATCTTAACTTGGTTTCATTTGAAGTAAAAGAAGTTCATTTAAAAGTTAAATTAAGTAAAGAAGAATATTTAAATATGAAAAAAGAACCTATATATTTAGTATATAGAAATAAAAATAAAAAGAAAAAATTAAAATTAAATAAGTATATTAAAAGAGATCAATGACCTCTTTTATTTATGAATATTTTATATAATTCCATGACAAATAAGATTGTAAGTGATAAAAGAAATAAAAATATTAAATGAATAACAGGAATAGAATTAGTTTTTAAAATACTACTTAAAACTGGTACTTCCATAACTAATATTTGTAAAATAATAGAACTAATAATAGCAAAGTAAACATATTTATTAGGTTTTAGACGTTTATCAAAGATTGATTTAGTTTCACTTCGACTATTTAATACATGCATATTTTGAATGAAGACCATTAAAGCCATTACATAACCTCTTGCAACTACTACTTCAAAGTTTAAAATATCAATTAGATATGTCCACAACAAGAATACTAAAATACCAATAGTAAAACCTGATATTAAAACTTCACTTATAAGTCTTTTATCAAATAAATTTTCTTTTGGTGATCTTGGATATTCTTCCATAATACCACTTTCAGCACTTTCAAATGATAAAGCCATATCTTGCATACCATCAGTTACTAAATTTAACCATAATAATTGAATAGCAATTAAAGGAGCTTCATAGTTAAAAATAATTGATAAGGTAAAGAATAATACTTCAGCTAAGCCACATGATATTAACATATAAATAATTTTTCTAATATTATTGTAAGCACATCTTCCCTCTTTAATACCGGCTACAATTGATGAGAATTTATCATCAGTTAAAATCATATTAGAAGTTTCTATACAAACATCGGTTCCACTTCCCATGGAAATACCAAGATTAGCAGCTTTCAAAGCAGGGGCATCATTTACTCCATCACCAGTTACAGCAACAAACTCCCCTTGCCTTTTAAATGATTTTACTATTTCTAGTTTTTGATTAGGCGAAACTCTCGCAAATATTTTCTTTTGACCTACAAATTCATCAAAACTAAGTAAGCCTTCTTTGAATTTTCTTTCTAGTTCCATGCCTGTTGTAACTTCTGAGTTTTTACTAACTATGTTTAAATCTTTTCCTATTTTTAAAGCGGTTAAAGGATGATCTCCTGTTATCATGACAACTTTTATATGAGCATTCATACATTCTTTAATGGCATCTTTACAATCTTCTCTTATTGGATCAATAAAACCTACTAAACCTTTAAAAGTTAAATCTTTAATTTCTTTTTCATCTAATTTATCGGATTTAACAATACCACTTGCAAGAGCAATTACTCGGTATCCATCTTTGGCTAATTCTTCATTTTGTTTAATTAATAATTCTTTATTAATTAAACTGTTATCCATATATTTAGAAAACTCTAGAATTTTTTCAATTGAACCTTTTACAGTACAATAAACTTTATCATCATTTTTGATTTTATAGAAAACAGCAGAATATTTATTAACAGATTCATAAGGAATTTCATCAATTATTTTTATATCATTTTTTAAAACTTCCATTTTTTTAGCTAGAACTAGAAAGGCTATATCAATTGAGTCTCCTAAATAAGTTTCTTCATCTTTTAGAAAACTAGCTTCATTATTGATTAAGCCTAGTTTTATTAAATCTAAAATTTCAGAAGTATCATTTTCATCATTTATAATAACTTTACCATCATTTTTATAACCACTTCCGGTTATTTCATATTTTTTATTATTTGGTAAAACAATTATTTTAGCAGTTTGTTCATTTACAGTTAAAGTTCCCGTTTTATCACTTGCAATAACTGTTGAACTACCAAGAGATTCCACCGAATTTAATTTTTTAACTATTACATTTTTCTTTAACATTCTACCTGATGCTATAGTTAAAGCCATAGTTAAAGCAAGAGGTAATCCTTCAGGTAAAGCTGAGACCGTAAGAGCAACTACCATCATAAAAACATCACTTAATTTATTACCTTTAAGAATTAATAAAATTGTTAAAAGAAGAGAAATAACTATTAAAATTAAACTAATTTGTTTAGAAAACTTTTCAATTCTAATTGCAAGAGGTGATTTTTCTTCTTGTAAACTATTCATAGAAGTAGCAATTTTACCTATTTCGGTATTACTTCCAGTTTCACAGACAACACAAGTAGCACGTCCTGTTATAACACTACAACCTGCATATAACATATTTTTCCTATCTTGAACCATCGTATTTTCAAGAATAATTTCATTATCTTTATAAATAGAAGTACTCTCACCTGTTAAAATAGCTTCATTAACCGTTAAATTATAAGAATCTAATATTCTTAAATCACCTGATATTTTATTACCAGATTCTAAATAAATAATATCTCCTATTACTAAATTAGTTGAATCTATAAAAGTTTCTTTGCCATCTCTTAAGACCTTACATTTTACTTTAATAAATTCATTTAAAGATAAAGCTTTTTTAGTAGCCGAATACTCTTGAATTGTTCCAGTTACTAAATCTACTATAATAATAAATAAAATACAAAAAGCATCAAAATTCTCTCCTATTAGAAAAGAAATAATTGTTACTACTAATAATATTATTACAATAGAATCAAGCATTTCTTTAAAAAATATTTTAAAAATACTAATATTTTTCTTTTTAGGTAATTCATTTTTTCCATAACGAGATAATCTTTCTTTGGCAACACTGGTACTTAAACCATTTAAACTAGTTTGTAAATTATCTAAAACTTCCTCTATATTTTCTTTATAATAATTCATCTTACCACCACATATACAATGTAAATAATATATAATAATATCATTGTAATACCTTCTATTTTATTAATATCTTTTTTATGTCTAATAAATATATAAACTATAAAACTAGTAATAGTTAAAATAATAATATCTATAAAAGCATTTGTACTTATAGTAATGGGATTAATAGTTGCTGATAGACCAAGAATTAAAAAGATATTATAAATATTAGTTCCTACTAAATTACCAATTGCTATATCACTTTCGCCTTTCTTAACAGCTACTATCGAGGTTACTAGTTCTGGTAAATTTGTTCCAACAGCAATTATTGTTAAACCAATTAAATCTTCAGATACACCTAAATATTTACTAATATTAACACAGCTATTAACTATTACTTCAGCTGATAAAGCAATTAAAGTAATTCCTAAAACTATATATAAAGCATCTTTAAAACTAAATTTAGAAGGTTCTACTTTGGTTTTTTTATTTAAAGTAGCATCTAAAACTGTTGAATAGGAAAAAATAAAAGCAAATAAAAGAAGTAAAATTCCTTCTGATCTAGTAATTAAATTAATCTTGTTATCTAAAAGTATTGTATCACTTGCAACTGCTAATAAAACTATACATGATAAAAGAGCAAAGACATAGTTTTTTAAGATAATTTCTTTTTTGATATACAAAGGTCTTATTAAAGCTATTAAACCTAAGATAAATAAAATATTAAATAAATTAGAACCAAGTAAATTACCAAGTAATAAACCATTTGATCCTTTTAAAGATGATGATATACTAATAGCAATTTCAGGAACTCCTGTTGCAATTGCAATTATAGTTAAACCTATTACTAAAGTTGGTATTTTTAAAAATTTAGCTAGATTAACGGAGCCACTTACTAACATATCTGATGCTTTTATAATAACAATAAAACCAAGTATTAAATTTACAATATTCATACTAACCTCTTCTATTCTAAAATTATTATATCATAATATTAAAAAAAATACCGATATATTTTTATCAGTATTTTATTTTTATTAGTATTTATTTTTTTAAATTGTTTCAATAGATAAATTTTCAATTATTTTTAATATTTCATCTCTACCGGTTTTATTTACACTTGAAAATATTACTAAATCATCACCTACAGCAAGTTCAATAGTATTTTTAATAACTTTTAAATTTCTTTCTTTTTTAGAAGGTGAAACTTTATCAGCTTTTGTTAAAACTAAGGTTACAGGAATATTATAATATTTTAAGAATTTATACATCATGATATCATTTTCAGTTGGTTTAATTCTAAAGTCAACTAACATGAAAACTCTTTTCATTTCTTTTCTTTTTTCTAAATATTCTTCAATCATAAGTCCCATTTTCTTTTGAGTCTCATGATTAACTGAGGCATATCCATAACCTGGAACATCTACTAAATAAAATAAGTCATTTACAAGATAAAAGTTTAAGGTTTGGGTTTTTCCAGGACGAGATGAAGTTCTAGCCAAGTTTTTTTGGCCTAGAATAGTATTAATAAAACTACTTTTACCAACATTACTTCTTCCAACAAGTAAAAACTCATTTTTACCATCAGTTGGATATTGACTACGTCTTACAGCAACAATATCAAGACAACACTTGCTTATTTTCACCATTATCACCTAATCCTTCAACATACTTTTTACATAAATAATCTAAATCTTCTATTATTGGAGTTACATCATCCATTGATTTAATTCTCGCTCCACTTGCATACTTATGCCCTCCTCCATTATATTTAGAAAGAGCTGTATTAATAACTGGACCACGAGAACGAACAGAAACTCTTATATTTTCATTTTTTACATCCTCGGTAAAGAAAGCCCAAACAATTACTTCATTAATATAATTAAAATTATTTACCATGTTACCAGGGGAAGCTGCATCTACTCCATATTTATCTAATAAGTCTTTAGTTAATTTAATATAACCAACACCATTCTCGGTAACACTTAAATTAAGTCCAATATATCCTTCTAATCTAACTTCATTAATTGGTCTTAAATATAAAGGTACATATAATTTATCTATTTCTAAATCATAATCATCAATTAGTTTAGCAACTTTTTTAAAAGTTAAACCTGTTGAATTATTAAACATGAAACGATTAGTATCACTAACAATTCCTAAATATAGTTTAGATGCAATAGTTTTATTCATTAATAAAGGTGTACTATCAATTAAATCTAATACTAACTCGGAAGCACTACTAGATTTATCATTTATATACTCAATATCAGCAAATGTTTCTACATATGGATGATGATCAATTTTTACTATTTTTTGATAATCATCAAGATTAACTCCATCAATTCTTCTAATATCAGGAGTATCTAAAACGATTAATAAAGCATTTAAAGGTTTTTCTACTTTATCAAGTTTACCAAAATAAGTAAAACGACTACTTCCACTTCCAACACTATAGACTTTTTTGTTATTAAAAGTTAGTAAAATACTATCCTTTAAAGCCATTGTACTAGCCATAGCATCAGGATCTGGTCCAACATGTCTTGCTAAAACAATAGTATCAAACTCTTCTATTAATTTATAAATTTCTAAAAACATAAAATCATCCTAACTATTTATTAAATTTAAAGTATCACGAGCTATCATTAATTCTTCATCAGTTGGTATAACATAAACAGGAATACTTGAATCATTAGCACTAATTTTTTGTAAACTACCACGAATATTATTTTTTTCTTCGTCTAGTTTAACACCTAAAACAGCAAGTCCTTCCATAACAGCTTTACGAACTGGAACGCTATTTTCCCCAACACCAGCAGTAAATACGATACCATCGCATCCTTCTAGTTCAACATAGTATTTAGCTATATAATCAATTATTCTTCTAACATACATTTTTTGGGCTAATTCACAACGTTTATTTCCTTCTTTAATACCATTTTCAATATCTCTTGAATCACTACTAACACCACTTATGCCAAGTAGACCACTTTCTTTATTCATGATTCTATCCATTTCTTTACATGAAATATTTTGTTTTTCCATTAAATAAGGTAAAATTGTTGCATCAATATCTCCACAACGTGTTCCCATAATTAAACCAGCATTTGGAGTTAACCCCATAGAAGTATTTAAACATTTTCCATTTAAAACAGCACTAATACTTGCTCCATTTCCAATATGACAAGTAATTAATTTAGTATCTTCTCTTCCTAATATTTCATTCATTTTATTAGCAACATATCTATGACTTGTACCATGAGCTCCATATCTTCTAATTAAGTTATCTTTGCATAAATCATAAGGAAGTGCATATAAATAATTTTCTTCTGGCATAGTTTGATGATATGCTGTATCAAAAACTACTGTTTGAATAGCACCAGGAACAACTGCTTGAGCAGCACGAATACCAATGATTGCAGCTGGATTATGAAGTGGTGCAAGTGGTGATAATTCATCAATTTTTTGAATAACATCCTCACTAGCAATAACACTACGATCAAAATATGATCCACCTTGAACTATTCTATGTCCAATTCCTTTGATATCATCTAGACTATCAACAATATTGTTATCTACTAATTCTTTAACTAATAATTCAAAAGCTTTTTTATGATCTTCTAATTCTACTTTCTTTTCTATTTTTTCTCCATTTAATTTAATTGTATAGAAACTTCCTTCCATACCAATGCGTTCAAAAACGCCACTAATTAATACAACTTCATCAGGCATCTCATACATTTGAAACTTTAATGATGAACTACCTGCATTAACTGATAATATTTTCATAAACTTCTCCTTTTCCTTTGTTATTATACAATAAAATGATTTAAATAACAACAAATGTATGAAAAAAACTCTTAAATTGATAAGAGTTTGTTATCATTTATGGCGGAGCAGGAGGGATTTGAACCCTCGCACCAGTTTAACCCGATCTACTCCCTTAGCAGGGGAGCCTCTTCAGCCTCTTGAGTACTACTCCAAATGACTAAATATATAATAACAAAACTTATTCAACTTGTCAATTTAATTTAACACATTTTTTTAAAAAAATTTAACTTGATAAAACCATCTTAAATTTTTGAAACTATTTTTTCTTTTAAATATTTTTGTAAAATAGATAAAAAAATATAATAATTTTTAAATATAAAAAGGCAAAGAGAACTATTTATAAAAAAATAGGCATAGTGGTATAGAAATATATTATATAAATTTAAATAAAATTAGATAAATTTTAAATAGTTCTCTTTCAAGAAATTTAATTTTCTTCTATTGTTTTATTTTTATTAGAAGACAAAAACGTTATACTTTCAGCTATAACATCAGTTACTTTTTTCTTAATCCCATCTTTTTCATAGGTATCTACTTGAAGTCTTCCTCGTACACCAATTAAATCACCTTTATTACAATAGGTATTAACATTTTTAGCACAATTATTCCATAATACACAATCAATGTAATCTGTATGATATACTCCATCAGCATTTTTAAATTTACGATTAATAGCTAAAGTAATTCTTGATACTTTACTACCACTTTCATTTTCAACAACTTCCGGATCTCTTGTTAATCTTCCAATTAACATAACCATATTAACCATAGAAACCTCCTTTCCCTAAAACCATAACAAAATATGTTAAGTAATGTCAAAAGCATGATTTGTTAATTTCAAGAAAAAAGTTTTTCAAATTGACCTTTTACTACCAATTTTTTCCCCCCTTATGTGAAAAAAGATAAAAAAAAAGAGTTCAAAATGGAAAATTGAACTTTTTTTATTTTTTATAAATTTCTTTTAATTAATTGATTTAATTCAACAGCATATTCAACTGGTAATTCTTTTTTAAATTCATCAATGAAACCAAGAATAATTAATTCCATAGCTTTTTCTCTTGATATTCCTCTACTCATTAAATAGCAAAGGTTTTCTTCACTTATCTTAGATACCGTTGCTTCATGATTAAGACTACTTGAGTTATTATTATTAATATTAACAGGATATGTATCACTTTTACTAAGAGAATCTAAAATTAAAGTATCACATTTTAAACTTGCTTCACTATTGATGGCATTTTTTTTTATTTCTATTTTGCCTCTATAAGTTGCATTACCACCATTCATAGCTATACTTTTAGAAATTATTTTACTTTTAGTATTTTTACCAAGATGAATCATCCTACTACCAGTATCTTGAAATTGACCTTTAGAAGCAACACTAATTGTTATACAAGTACCACTTGCATTATCACCTTTTAAAATACAAGCTGGGTATTTCATAGTATTCAAACTTCCTATATTACCATCAATCCACTCCATCACACCATTTTCTTCTACTAAAGCTCTTTTAGTAACTAAATTATTAACATTAGTAGCCCAGTTTTGAATAGTTGAATAACGGCATTTACTATTTTTACCAACATATATTTCAACAACAGCAGCATGTAAACTAGAATCACTATAAGTAGGAGCGGTACATCCTTCAATATAATGTAAATTACTATTATCACCAACAATAATTAAAGTTCTTTCAAACTGTCCCATTTGTCTACTATTAATACGGAAATAACTTTGTAAAGGTCTATCTAAAGAAGTATTATCAGGTACATAAATAAAACTACCTCCTGAAAATACACATGAATTTAAAGCAGCAAACTTGTTATCACTATTAGAAACTAATTTACCAAAATACTTTTTAACTAAATCAGGATACTTTTTAATAGCATCATCAATTGAAGTAAAAATAACTTGCTTTTCTTCTAATTCTTTTAACATATTATGATAAATTACTTCACTTTCATATTGAATACCTATTCCATCTAAATTCTTTTCACTTTCAATTACTCCTAAATTTTTAAATTCATCTTTAACTGAAGTGTTAACATCATTCCAATTATTCTTAATATCATCTTGAATAGATTTATAATAAATAATATTATCATAGTCTACTTTATAATTTGGTCCAAAACTTGGATCATCTAATTTTTTAAATATTTCATAACTTTTAACTCGATAATCAAAAAAATACTTATCTTCTTTTTTTAAACTTGATATTTTTTTAATATTATCTAAGTTCAAACCTCTAATTTCTATTTTAATCACCTTATTTCTTTAATCTCTTTTGATACTTTCTTACTATACTTTCTGTAATAAGATAATCAATTAAATAACTTAATACTAATAAAATTACTAAAGTTAAAGTTATTGTTGCAATTAAATTCCAAATACTATTATCAAATATATTTAAAATATTCATAAATGATAAATTATAAAAACAATAAACATCAATCAAAGTTAAAGTTATAGAAAATAAAAGAGCTTCTTTTAAATAAATATTCTTTCGTCTTTTCTTATCCCATTTAGTTAAACTTAAAGGTAATATTCTTCCAGTTAAACTTTTAATAATTGGATAACTAGAACTTACAATTTCATATTTAGTCTTTTCATTTTTTAAAGTTTTATTCTCATTTTCTACTTTAATTTCTTTTACTTTTTCGTTTTTTAATTTAACTTTCTTTTTAGTATTAAACAAACTACTAATTTTAACTTTAATTATTTTTATTAATTTAAATATACCAAAATATATTTTTTTACTAATTGTTACTAAAAAACTTATAATTTTTCTAAAAATATTCTTAATAATTCTACCTATTTTTAATAGAATATTTTTAATAATTTTACCTATCTTTAATAAAACAATTTTAATTTTTAAAAGAATATTTTTCTTAGTTTTAATTTTTTTAATTTTTTCTACTTTTTTAACTTTATTCTTATCTAATAGTTTTTTATTATTTGTTTTTTTATCATCTATTTTTTTAGCAAGTTCTTTTTTATCATTTTCTTTTTTTACTTTTGCAACTTTTTTTGTTTTAGCTAATTTAGCATTATCAATTACTTGTTTTTGAATTTTTTGATAATGATTATTAGTTTTATTAGGAGTTTTTTCTATATTATTAGTTTTTGTTTGACTATTAGTTGCTTTTTTCTTAGTTTGATTATTTTTACTATTAGAATTTAAAGTTTTTTGTAAATTATTAGTTACTTTTACTTTTTTTGACATATACACCACTCCTAAACAAGTAATATTATATAAAAAAAAATATTAATTGACAAGTAGAAAAAATAATGTTAAAATAAATTTGTTTTAGGGAATTAGTTTAATGGTAAAATAGGGGTCTCCAAAACCTTTGATGGGAGTTCGATTCTCTCATTCCCTGCCAATTTGTTTATTAATATTCAACTATAAAAGTTGGATATTTTTTTGTTAAAAAAAATATGTGAAAATTAATTTTTACATAAATTCCATTATTAAACTTATAATAAAGAAAGCAAATCCTAAGATAAGAGTTATACGACTAATAACTAATTCAGAACCTCTTTCTTTTCTTTTACTAAATAAATCCATGCTTCCCCCACTTATTATTTGGCTAGCAGGTTCAGCTTTTCCACTTTGAAGTAAAACTATTATAATTAATAAAATTGCTATAATTAATAAAACTATTTGCATATTATCACCCTCACTTTCAATAAAATATCATATTTTTTAAATTTTAGCAAGTTTTTCTTTTCTTTTTCTTATTTTTTTAGTAATTAAATAAGCAAGTGTTATTCCTGTTGTATCAATTAAAATATCTCTTAGTTCACAACTTCTATTTACAATAAATAACTGATGGATTTCATCACTTACTGCATATAACAAACAAAAATAGAAAGCATATTTTGAAACATTAAATCTTTTAAAACAATTGAATGTTAGTAAATATAAAATAAAGTAAATTGATACATGAGCAAGTTTTCTAACAATAAAGGTTATAGTATGATAATTACCTGGAATTATTTTTTTAATAATATTAACAATTACCCCACTACTAACATCAGATACACTTCCTGGTTGATTGGAAAAATAAAATATTAGAAAACACCAAAAGATAAGAAAAATAATACTTAGTATTTTATTTAATTTATCTAGATTTTCTGGTTTCATATTCAACTTCATCTATTCTTTCATTCATTAAATAAGATTTTTTAGCTATTTCTCCTTCTAATAATCTTATTTTTCTTTCTAACTTTTCTAGTTGTTTTTTATTCATATAATTTACATATTTATTAATAACTTCTCTTTTAAACTTTTCAACTTCATTTAAAGCTAACATCATATTACCAGCTGGATCATCTGAGGTGTCATAGATACCAAGAATTAAATTAATTAATTTTTTGAATTTAGAATCTATATTTCTATCTATTACTTTATCAATTAAACTTTGGTTAATTATTACCATTTTATTAACATTTATGGCATCTTTTAATTTAATATTTTTATTTTTAGCATTAAGTGAATATCCATCTACCGTAAAATAAGTTGCTGATTTTTTATCTTTGTTTTTTATTATTAAATAGTTCATTTTTCCTCCAATAAATCCGGTCTTAGTTCTTTAGTCTTTTTAATTTGCTCATTTTTTCTGTATTCAGCAATTTTTTTATGATCACCTGATAATAATACATCAGGAACTAACATACCTTCAAAATCACGAGGTTTAGTATAAGTTGGGTAATCAAGAAGTTTACTATTAAAAGATTCGGATTCTAAGGATTCTTTATCAATTACCCCATCAAGTAGTCTTACAATACTATCAGTAATTAACATACTAGGTATTTCTCCTCCGGTTAAAATAAAGTCTCCTACACTAATAAACATATCACATATTGTTTTTATTCTTTCATCAAATCCTTCATAATGACCACATAAAAGAATTAAATGTTTATAATTTCTTAACTTTAAAGCCATTTCTTGTTTATAAGTTTTTCCCTCAGGAGTTAACATGATAACTAAGGAGTCCTTTGTTTTAATACTTCTAATACAATCAAATATAGGTTGAGGCATCAAAACCATTCCTGCCCCTCCTCCATAAGGAGTATCATCAACACTTCCATGAGGATCTTTAGAAAATTTTCGAAAATCAATAATATTTATCTCAACTTTTTTACTTTCAATGGCTCTTTTTATAATAGATTCTGATAAAAATCCATCAAACATTTTAGGAAAAAGCGTTAAAATATCTATTCTCATAATAAGCCATCAACCTCCATAACATCTATTCTTTTTTCATCTAAATTAACATTTACTAATTCAAAAGGAACATATTTATTATTAACTACTAAGATTTTTTTAGAATTATTTAAATATTTAATATCTAAAACATCACCTTTATAAATATTATTCATATATACTTTAAAACCAATTAAAGTAGAATCTAAGTATTCTCCAGCATCAAGTGAAATATTAAATACATATACCTTACTTCCTTTTAAATCAATTATTTGATTTATATTAGTAATTCCTTTAAAGGTAACCATATCATATTCTTTATGACGTCTATAACTATTAATTATAAATTCTTGATTATTAATTATTAAAGTATTACCAACAAAAAATACTTTATCTTTATATTTAAAATCTGATTTAATTCTTATTTCACCTTTAATACCATGTGTATTAACATATTTACCAATGTATATCATTTCTCACCTAATTCATATAAAAGTATTCCAGTTGCAACACCTAGATTTAAACTTTCACAATTTTTATTCATTTTTATATATAAATTTTTATCACATAAATTAAGTATTTCTTCTTTAACTCCTTTTCCTTCATTTCCCATAATAAGAGCAAAACGTGATGAGTTAACTTCTTTTACATCAACACCATTTCTAACATTAGTACCAAGGATTAAATAATTATTTTCTTTTAATTTATTAATAACTTTAATTAAATCAGTTCTTATTATATTAATTTTATAAATCATTCCTTCACTACTACGAATAACTTTATCATTATATAAATCAACAGAATTAGTACTTAAAATAATATCTGTTATATTAAAAGCAACTGAACTTCTTATAATTGTACCTAAATTACCAGGATCTTGAATATCATCTAAAATAAGTATTCTACTACCTAAATTATCATTCATTTCTTTCATTTTAACAACCCCAATAAAATTAGAAGTTGTATCTAAACTAGATAATTTCTTAATAATTTCTTTAGATACATAAGTTATATTAAAATCATATTTATCAATACTACCATCAAGAGCTAATAAATCTACTAAACAATTATTATTAATTGCTTCTTTAATTAAATTATCAGTTTCTACTAAATATAATTTAAAATTATCCCTGTATTTCTTGGTTTTTAATTTTAAATATTTTTTTATTTTAGGATTATCTAAACTAGTAATTACCATATAAACTCCTTTTATCTTTTTTTAACTTTATCTTTAGGTAAAAAATTTTTAAATACCTCATTAAATCTTTTTTTAAATAGATTATCTAAATACATTTTTCTATTTACTTCCATTTTAAAAGTTAAATCAAAAGAATATTTCTCCCATACTAAATAAATTGCTTCAGGATGCATATATAAATAACTAAAATCGATTATTTCTTTAGTAGGATCTTTTATTCTTTCAAAATAATTGTTAATACCATTCATAAATCCCCCTCATTAACTTAATATTATAACACACTTTTCTTATCTTTTTCGAAAGTTTTTAAATAATCTATTACAATAAAGAAATTACTATATAAAAACTTATATAAATCATTTAAAGTTATTTCTAATTTAAATGTTAATTTACCATCATAAATATCTTCAAATATTACTATTGTCTCATCCATAGTACCATTTAATTTAGTTTTAATATTACCATGACATATAGAATTTCTAATACCTTCTATTATACTTTTGTTTTTTAAATAAACTTGATTATTAGAAAAATAATTTTCTTTTGCTTGCAATTCTTCTTGAATTAACTTAAGATTTTCAACTAAATCTTTTAATTCTAATTTATAATTTTGTAAACTAATTTTCATTTTAGTAATAGTATCTTGGTTTTCTTTAGGAATATTGTCTAAGTTATTTGAAATTTTTAAAATGTTATTATCTAATCTTTTAATACTTTTTACTAAAGCTTGTTCTTGTTCTTTTAAATTTGCTATATTATTAGTATCTAATTGATATTTACAATTTTTAATTAAACTAACATCTAATAATTCATATGGAAAACCAGTATTTTCTTTATTTGTAAATTCATTTGAATTAGAAAAAATATTATCCATTGGATAAATAAATAAGGAATTAAACATAGCAAGAATGCTTGCTAATATTAGTTCTTGATCTCTTTTAATTTGAACTAAAAAGTTTTTAGAAATTTCTTCTATATTAATTGTTTTTAAAGTATTAATTCCTTCTAATATTTGTAAAGAACTTAAATTAGCAATTAATTGCTTTAGTTTTTCTTCATCTTCATTAAAGTAATATAATAAATATTCTTCTAAACAATTAATTTGATCATGATAACCAAGATTTTTACTATTATAAGTTAAATAACTAGTATTAGTTAAAATATTATCAAATTCTTGGTTATTTATTTTCTTAGTCTTTCGAATAATTTTATAACCTTGTTTTTTTATTTCCTCTTCAAATTTATTTATAATATTAATATCTAAAGTTTCTTGATAATAATCAATTACTTTATTAAAGTTTTTTAAAACTTCTTTATTTATTTCTTTATCACTTATAAGAATAAATTCTTGATATTTAACTTGTTTTAAAATATTTTTAGCATCACTTTTTAAACTTATAGGTTTATTATTATTGTTTTTATCAGTAAATTCAATTAAATGTCTTTTATATTCATTTGTTTTTTTCTCTTTTAAATAACCTTTTACATTTTCTCTTATGTATTTTGTTAATTTATCTACATCTATTTGATAAAATACTTCTGGTTCTTTTTTCTTAGCAATATTTATAAGTATTTTATTATTTTTAAAATCTATTAAATATCCTCCATGAGCAAATCTATTTCTAATTCTTGCTAATATATTAGAAGGTGTATCTTTATAATTATCTAAAGAATAAGTATTATCTTGTTTATTAGTAGCAATTATACTAGTTGCATCATTTATTAAATAATCAAATATTTTAGTTAAAAAGTTTAAACCATTATCTTTTTCTTTTTCAACGACACTTTCTTTAATAGATAACAAAATATTAGCAAGAATAGCTACTTTACTACCTGTTATATATTCTTTATTAATTATTTCTTTAGCATATCCATTTGGATTATCAATATTAATAATATAATCTAAAAAAACAAAAGTCCCAGTTAAATATTCTTTATAACATTCATACATATAATCATCACAAGTTAATTTTATCAAATTTCTAATAAAAAGTCTTTAATTTTTAAAAAAATATCATTATTTTATTTAACTTATTTTAAATTGATTGGTCGTGACTGACCAATTCATAAACAATCTTTTAAATTAATAGAAATCTATTAATTTATTAAAAGACATTTAACATATTTTATTTATTTTTTTATATATTAAACATAAAATTAAATGGTGAAGTCATGAAAAATAGAAAATTACTAATATTAAGTGTTATATGTCTTATGATTTTATCTCTTTTTATGATTTATTCAGCAAGTTTTGTTTGGGCTAATTATAAGTTTTCTAATCCTTTTAAATATGTTATTAATCAAGCTATTTTTAGTTTAATTGGTTTAGTTTTATTATATATTATTAGTAAAATTAATTATAAAATTTATTATAAAAAAGCCAGTTTAATTCTTTTAATATGTGTAATTCTTTTAATTCTTGTATTAATTCCTGGACTTGGTAATATAAGAAATGGTAGTCGTAGTTGGTTTGTTGTTGGTCCTTTCTCCTTGCAACCAAGTGAGTTTTCTAAAATTGGTTTAATTATTTTTACTAGTAAATACTTAGCAAATAGCAATAAATTTTTAAAAGATTATAAAAAAGGGGTATTTCCAATTCTTTTTATTTTATTATTTATTTTTGGTCTTATTATGTTAGAACCAGATTTTGGAACTGGTATGATAATAGTTGTTAGTATAATTGCTATGTTATTTATTGCTGGAGTTAACATGAAATTTTTTCTTATTCTAGGACTAGTTGGAGTACTTGGTATAGTTGGACTTATTATAATTGCACCTTACAGAATGGATAGAATAACATCTTTTTTAAATCCTTGGTCAGATCCTCTTGGAACTGGTTTTCAAATAATTCAAAGTTTATATGCAATTGGACCAGGGGGATTATTTGGAACTGGTTATTTAAATAGTAGACAAAAAAACTTTTATTTACCAGAACCCCAAACGGATTTTATTTTTTCGATTATCTCAGAAGAATTTGGGGTTATGGGAGTATTAATTGTACTTGGTTTATTTTCCATTCTTTTAATATTTTGTTTAAAAATAAGTTTAAGACAAACAGAAAAGTTTCCTAAATACTTAGCTTTTGGTTTAACTTTTCAATTAATTGTACAAGTTATTATGAATTTATCAGTTGTAATTGGTTTAATTCCAGTTACAGGAGTTACTTTACCCTTTTTATCATATGGTGGCTCTAGTCTTCTTACTAGTTTAGTTGCAATTGGTATCATTTTAAACATAGAAAAAGAAGAATAATTATCTACTCTTCTTTCTTTCATAATAATCTCTTACTAAATTAGTTATTTTAACTTGTTCAATATTCTCAGCTATTTTATCTTCTTCAAAAACTTTTGCTAAACCTTCTTCATCTATTCTTTCATCTGGATTACCATGTATTTCATAAAACATTCTTGTATAAATATTCTCAGGATATGCTCTTGCAGCTTTTTCAATTGCTACTGCATCAAATGGATATTTTTTTGGATCATCATAATATTCAACTTTTCTTACATTATATAAAGCTCTTAAAAAATCTGGTCCACTAATACTACTTTCAAAGAATAATCTTTGGTAACGATCAAGAGTTTCAAAAGTTTTTTCTTGGTCAAATGTATAATTCTTTCTAAAAATCTCTGGTATATTTACAGAATTAAATGTATCAAGCATTACTCTTTTAATAAGAACTTCTCCATCTAGAAAAATTGCTACCCGATTAATTGTATTAATCATATCAGCTGGAACATTTTTAAGACCTTTTTCTAGAATAATTGTTTTTAGTTTAGGAATAAAATCTCTATCAAATCCAGGTAAATTTCTTGAAACAAAATCTTCTAATCCTACTTCTGATTTTTCTTTAGTAACAGCAAAATTACGATAATTATTTAAATAACTATTATCATTTTCTTTTTTTCTACTATCAAATGTTGGATCAAAAAAGAAAACTCCATCAATATTATATTTAGGATCTAAAACATAAATCATACTTCTTTGATGAGCTAAAGGTTTAGTTTTATGTTCAATTATATAGTTTTCAGCATTAATAGAAAAATTTCTAAGAATAGCTTTTAATAAAACAGCATAACCAACACATACTATTCTATCTCCACTTAAAACTGAAGTTAAATCTCTAGACTTAGTTGGAGAATCACCTTTATCTTCAAATTTATAAATTCTTTCTCTTACTAAATCATATGCATACATGATTTGTTCAAAAGGACTTAGATTATATTTTTTAATTTTTTCTACTATTTCATTTATAGCTTTAACAGTATTTTCATATTCTAAAACTGTTACATAATCATTATTACCTTCTACTTTTAAATAAATATCTTTTTTATCTCCTACTACATTTAAAACTAAATCTAAATCACTTTGAGTAGTATCATATATACCATCTAAATATAATTTTTTATCTTGAATATCAAGATTTTTAAGATAATCACTTGTTTTTAAATCATTTGGTAAAACAAAACCAAGAGTATTATCTAAAATATTAATTTTCTTTTTTAAAAGAGCTTTGGCTATTTTAACATCAGCTGTTTCATTTATCATAAAATCATATCCTGATAAATAATTTTTTAATAAACTTCTTATATAGTCATTTGTTAATTTTTTACTAGGATCAACTGATAAATTAATAGCTAACAAGCCATTTCCTTCATTTTCAAAGAAAACAAATCCTCTTCCAACATCAAATTCATCAAATTCTTCATCATTCTCATCAAATTCATCATCAATTTCATCAAATTCATCTACTTTATCAAAGCTTAATTTAACTAAATATTTCATAACATCTCCCTTTGACTTTATAATATCATAAGTATAATAAATTTTCAAATTAATAATTGAAATAATTACTATTATTTGATATATTAATAATAGGAGGAAATATGAAAGATAAGAAAAAACTAATTATTATTTTAGGATCATTAATTGGAATTTTATTAATAATAGCTTGTATCTATTTAATTACTAATAAAGGAGATAGTAGTAATAATAATAAACCAAATGATAATAAAAATAATACTGAAGAAAAGCCAAATAAAATTAGTAATTTTGAAATATCTTTATTTGAAGCAACTTTAAATAAAAATAAAGTAGATATGAGTTTTAAATTAACTAATAAAAGTAAAGAAACGATTAATGATAAATACTTAAGTATTAATTTATATAATAAAGATAAGTTATTATATACATATGATTATAAAATAATGGATTTACAAGCAGATGAAAGTATTTATATTAATGCTAATCCTGAGTTTGAATATGATAATATTACCAAATATGAATTTGTAATTGATAATGATAAAGTTGTAATTAATAAATAGAAACTTAAAAACTTAAAGTTTCTTTTTTTAAAGAAAAAAAACAGGTAAAACCTGTTAAATCCAAACCCCGAATACAATTCCTGCCATAGCAAGGATTAAGCCTACTAACCAAAACATACGGACAATATCTACTTCTGGCATACCTAATTTTTCAAAGTGATGATGAAGTGGTGTCATTAAGAATAATTTTTTACCAAAGCATTTAACCCAAATTACTTGTAAAATAACTGATAAAGTTTCAATTACAAAGACAAAAGCTACAATTAATAAGGTAACCTCTCTATGTGTTAAAATAGCAATTACTCCCATGACAGCTCCAAGGGCAAGAGAACCAGTGTCTCCCATAAATACTTTAGCTGGATATGCATTATAAAACAAGAATCCCAATAAAGCACCAGTTAAAATAAGAGCAAATATTCCCATATCAGTATAGCCTACCATTAAAGAAATTAAACTAAAAGCTATAAAAGATATAGCAGATAATCCCCCAGCTAAACCATCTAATCCATCGGTTAAATTAACAGCATTGCTACTACCAACCAAGATAAATAGAATAAATATTCCATACATCCATTTCATTTCAATATTAATTCCTAAAGTTGAAACTACTAACTTAGTTTGTCCTCCATTTTTAATATATAAATAGAAAACTATTAAAGCAACAAATAATTGCATTAAAAACTTTTGAACAGTTGTAAGACCTTCATTTTTACCTTTTTTATGACTTAAATAATCATCTAAGAAGCCTATAAAAGCATAACTAATAAAAACAAATAAAACTATCTTTAAGTCTTCTGATAATTCCATTTTACCAGTTATAATTAAAGCAAAGACAATTAATAACGTTGGAATTATAAATATTAAACCTCCAAAGGTCGGAGTACCTTCTTTTACTTGGTGCCTTTCAGAAACGTAACTACTAATTTTTTGACCAGCATGCATTTTTTTTAATATTGGTATTAAAATAAAACCTAATATTACAGAAGAGATAAAACCTAACATAGCAGCTAGTATTGATTTCGTTAATAAATACATTATAAATTCTCCTATCCCTATAAGTATACTACAAAATAAATGACATATTAATAGGAAAATAAGTAATTGACAATTTTTTACAAAAAAAATACTAAATTAAATTTACTTTTTTAGTATTTTATTTTCTTTTTTACTATGTATTTCACTAAAGATACGATCTATTTCCTCTTTATTCCAAGAAAATTGTCTAACAAAACGAGAATCTACTGGTTTATCTATACCATTTTTAGTTTCTTCATGACTTCTTTCTCGATATAAAATTCCTTCTTTTTCATTTAAACCATCTAAATTAGGAAAAGAATCATCTCCTAATATTACTTCTATTGAATCATAATCATAACCAAATAATTCTGATATTTTTTGTTTCATTAAATCAATTTGTTTATCTTTAGAACTTCTTGTTCTTCTTTTTCCCATACAAGGTGATTCTTGGTGAAATTTAAGAAGAGATTCTGGTAGCATTAAAATAAAGGGAAATTCTTCTCTAAATAATTTCATTTTAGCCATACCTTCTCTATACCCAGTATAATGAGAACAAGCAACTATCATATCAACCATAGAGGAATTTAACATATATTTTAAACTATCAACGGCTCCTGGTATAATATTTTTAGCTTGATAAATACTATTATAATCTACTATTTCTTTAGTTGAAACCATACTACAAGCGGTTAAAAAATCATCTCGACCTTTTTCTCTATTCATAGCATATATTTCCATTCTTTGTAAAGCTGAAGTTGCTCTTTTTATTGGATCTTCATCTTCATCATATTTTATAATATCATTATTTAAGTTAATAGTTGGAAATGGTAATTTCAAATCCCCACTATTCTTAGCCTCAACATAAGCTCTTTCTATTAATCCTTTAGCATAATATAAAGCATTTAATATATATTGCATATAAAAAGCCTCTTCTTTTAAAGAAGTATTACTAACAGGTTGTCTTTGATAAGCTTCAATATATCTTTTTCTATCTTCAAAACTTGCTAAATTATCATATTCTAAAAAACAATCACGATGTTCTTTTAACATTTCAAACATATTACTAGAAACATAATTATAAACATTTTCAATAAAATGAATAGCATCCTTGTTAGTACCATTAATTCTCGCTTCATCTAACATATATTTAATACAATTTTTAATATATTCAAAATCTTTAATAGGTTCATCACCAAATAATTCTATTTGACTAACATATTCTTGAATATTAGCTTTAACTAAATAACCATCAATATCAGTAAAGAAAATTCTTATTTTTTTCATAGTACCCCCAAATTTCTTGTCTATTGTATCAAAAATAAAAGATTTTGTCAAAATAATAAAAATTTGTTATAATGATTTAGGTGAAATTATGAAGTTATTAGTAAGTGATTTTGATTCTAGTTTTTATACAGATGATATAAATATTATAAAAAATGTTGAAGAACTAAATAAATTTAAAAATAATAATTTATTTATGTTATCATCAGGAAGAAGTTTTAATTCTTTAAAAAATATGTGTTTAAAATATAATATTCCTTATGATTATTTATCATGTTGTGATGGTTCTATTTTATATGATAAAAATGATAAAATGGTAATTAAATATAATTTAGATGAAAGTATTTTAACTGAATTTTTAAGTTTAAAAGATTTAGTAAATTATTTAGAAATTCAATATTCCTATCCAGATAATTATTATAATAGTTATTTAAACAATGATATAATTGGTTGTAATATTGTTGTTGTAAATGAAAATATTAATAATATTTTTTTAGATAAAATAAAAGAATTACAAGAGAAATATAAAACTTATGATTTTTTAATATATGATCATGCTGGAATTACTTATTTTTGTTTAAAGAATAAAGGTATTAATAAAAGTACAACTGTTAAATATTTAGAAAAGTTATTAAATCTTGATAAGAATAATATTTATACAGTTGGTGATAGTGAAAATGATTATAATATGTTAAAAGATTTTAAGGGTTATTATATTGGAAATGTAAATAATCGAATTAAAGATGTTTGTATTAAAGGTTATAATCAAGTATATGAATTATTAGATGAATTAGAAAAAGAATAGATTAATCTCTATTCTTAATTTTATTTATAACAAAATTTTCAAATTCTTCTTTTGATAATGTCTTAGTTTCATTACTTCCAAAAGTACGATAACTAATAGTATTTTCATCTCTTTCTTTATCACCTAAGATTAAAGTTAAAGGGATTTTTTTAATTTGACTTTCACGCATTTTGTAAGAAAGTTTTTCATTTCGACTATCTAGGTTTACTCTTATATCATGAGTTAATAACATATCTTTTATAGAAGATGCATATTCAAAATGGAATTCATTATTAACAGGAATAATGTTTATTTGAATTGGAGCAAGCCATAATGGGAAAGCTCCTTTAGTTTCTTCTAGAATAAAGGCTGTAAATCTATCAAATGTACCAAATATTGCTCTATGAAGTACTACTGGTACTTGTTTTTCACCATTTGAATCTATATAAGATAGGTTAAATCTTCTTGGTAGTAAGAAATCTAATTGACAAGTTGATAAAGTTACTTCTGGTCCAACTGCAGGTTTAACCTCAACATCTAATTTTGGACCATAGAAAGCGGCTTCTCCAATTGCTTCATGATAATCTACCTCAAGTTCATTTAAAACTTCTCTTAATTTATCTTCAGCCATATTCCACATATCATCATCATCAAAGTATTTTTCTTTGTCTTCTTTATCTCTTAAAGATAATCTGAAGGTATAGTTTTTAATACCAAAGTCTTTGTAAACATCTAGAATTAATGATACTACTTTTTTAAATTCATCTTTAATTTGCTCAGGTGTTACAAATAAATGAGCATCATTTTGACACATACAACGAACTCTTTCAAGTCCTTTAACTGCCCCACTTGCTTCATATCTAAAATCAGTTGCAAATTCACCTATTCTAATTGGTAAATCACGATAAGAATGAATTTCATTACCATATATTAACATATGATGAGGACAATTCATAGGACGTAGAACAAATTCTTCATCATCTACTTTCATTGATGGGAACATATTTTCTTTATAATGATCCCAGTGTCCTGATGTTTTATATAAATCAACTGTTCCAACACATGGAGTATAAACATGTAAATAACCTAATTTTTGTTCTTTTTCATAAATATAATTTTCAAGTTGTTTTCTAACAATTGCTCCATTTGGAAGCCATAAAGGCATACCTTTTCCAACTAAATCATGGTTCATGAAAATACTTAAATCTTTACCAATTTTTCGATGATCTCTTTCTCTTGCTTCTTCTAATTCTTTTAAATAATCATTTAAAGATTCTTCATCATAAAAAGCAACACCATAGATTCTTTGAAGCATTTTATTTTTGGAATCTCCTTTATAATAAGCTCCACTTACTTTTAATAATTTAAAATATTTAATTTCTTTAACCGAATCAACATGAGGACCACGGCAAAGATCAGTAAAGTCTCCTTGCGTATAACAAGTAATAACAGTATCACTTGTCATTTCATTAATTAAATCAATTTTATAAGGATCGTCTTTAAACATATCTAAAGCTTCACTTTTTGATAATTCATGACGAATTATTTTTTTACCATCCTTACTTATTTTTTTCATTTCTTTTTCAATTTTTACTAGGTCATCATCATTTAATTTAATATCACCTAAATCAATGTCATAGTAAAATCCTTCATTTATAACTGGTCCAACCCAAAACTTAGCATCCTTGTATAAATGCTTTACAGCTTGAGCTAATAAATGAGCACAACTATGATTTAAAACACTTAATTTTTCATCTTCTTTAATTTTTTTCATAAATCCTTCTTTCTAAAATATGTAAAAAAAGAAATGATACCAAGGAGTCTTAAAGACGGTACCATCCCTTATTTTTCTTAATTTGATAACAGGAACATCCTGGAAATCTCTTTCGAGTTCTATTCATAGGTAGTAATTTATAAGTAATTTATTAGTTTGCACCTACCACTAACTCTCTTAAAAATTAGTTTATAAACCATGTCCTAATCAACATATTTGTTTTTATTATAGCATTTATTTTTAATTTGTCAACTATCGCTTTGATTAGTTTGTTCTTCTTTAGCTATTTTTTGAATATATTTAGCACAATCACTTATTGTACTTGCCCCTAATATCTCTGCTAAGAAAATAAGTATAGTTGGAGTTAAATAAATTAAAATAGCAGCTACTACTCTTTTACCAAATCTACTTCCTGCTTTTTTAACTCCATCTTTTTCATTACTCATAACCACCTTAACAAAATCAACTGTTGTTAAAACTAATAAAATAATTGGAACAATTATATAAATAACATTTAAAACATTCTTTTTCAAAAAATGAATAAAATCATCACCATAGATAACTTCACAAGTTTTTTCAATCTCGCCTAATTTCAAATCACCAAATTCACCGATTTTAGAAGCTAACATATAAACTTTTTTAGCAACACTTTTATCACTGCTATCTAATTTATAAGTTGCTGTTATTTTGGCTGATGATCCTTCACCTACCTTTATAAGATAAGTAGGATAATTTGTTCCTGTTAAATAATTGTTTTCATCACATTCAAAATTAAGTTCTGTTTCATTTTGCTTAGCAATTACCATTTTACCATTTGAATTAGGAGCTGTTAAAAGATATACATCAATTTCTCCAGCTGAAGTTCTAGTATTTAAATATCTAATTCTTTTTTTCTCGTTATTATCATATTCAATTGGTAAATCACTTCTATAATAACAAATTGAGTCAAATTCAGATTCCCCAGATGGACAACTTAAAATACTATAAGCTTCCTTATTTCCATTAGATGGATAAATTATATTATCTGGACAAGTCGAAATAACTGTAGTACCAGCAATTATCGATCTATAAACTTCCTTAGTATTATCACCTACTGTAACCGTTTCTTTATCATCTGATAAAATATTTCCTTTTTTTAAATGAAAAGATATATTTTCTTTTTTTCGATTTCGATAAGTACAATCCATGAAACCTTGATCATCAATAGTTGGTTTCTCTTCTTCTTGAATTTGTTCATCATAGTAAAAAGTTGTACTTGTAAATTTATCATTATTTTTAATCTTATCTAAAAGAGTTACATCACTATCATATGGAGTTATAACGGCATCAATTTCCATAGTATCTAAGCCTTCTATTTTCTGTAATAATCTACCCTTTTTAGAAAATTCAATTATAAGTGATGGAAAAGTCTCATCAGCATTATTTTTAGTACTAAAGTAAGTACTATACGTTTTACCTCGAGTTGCATCACTAGAATATATTTTATAACCATTATTGCCATCTATAAAATATTCATTTTCTGCCTCTTTTTTTAAATAATAATTAGTCATTGTAACTGGACAAGCCTGACCAACAGCATATTCAAATGACCCCTGCTGAAAAATATAATGATCTTTACAATTAAACCACAAGAACCCACAAGTCCTATTATTAATAGGAGAAACACTATTTGCTGGATAAAATTTAAAAGCATCAGAATTTGAACTAGGATTAGGATATAATAAATTTGGATCCCATCCTTGTCCAATAGTAACTTTTATTTTTTGTCCACTAGAACTTTTATAGTAACATTCATAAGATTGGGCAACATAAGCCTTAGGACTTATATTAAACATCAAAAATATAGCCAGTATCAATAATATTTTTAAATTTAATTTTTTCATTCGCTACTATTCTCCTCTTTACTTATTTTTTGAATATATTTAGCACAATCACTTATAGGACTAGCACCCATGATTTCGGCTAAAAATATAAGAATTGTTGGAGTTAAATAAATTAAAATAGCAGCTATTACTCTTTTACCAAATCTAGTTCCGGCTTTTTTAACTCCATCTTTTTCATTACTCATAACTACTTTAACAAAATCAATTGTTGTTAAAACTAATAAAAGAATTGGAACAACTATATAAATAACATTTAAAACATTCTTTTTTACAAAATAAATGAAATCTTCTCCGAAGATAGCTTCGCAAGTTTTTTCAATTTCACCTATTGAAAGATTTCCAAACTCGCTAATTTTAGAAGCAAGAGTATAAATTTTATTATTACCACTACTATCAGCTTTTTCTGAAAATGAATACTTACCGGTTACCCCATCTTTTATAATGTAACTTGGAGGACTATTAGGATTAAAAGTTGACATGTTAGTTATTTCAATTTTTTGATCTTTTATATTAGCAACATAATTATTATTTGAATCTTTAGTAATTCTACAAGTTGTTGTACCACTTGGAAGTAAATAATAATTTAATTGAAAGTCATTATCATTACGATAAGTATAATCATACTTATTACATTTATATTCTGAAGAAGAAGTCCCAGGTGTCACTGAATAATCTTGAAATACACCAGTATTATGAAGAAATTTTATATCTAAATAATCTGGACACTTATAATCAGTTATATTATAAATAAATCGATAATTATTAGTTGATGTTATTATATTATTTTGTTTTACATCAATATAAGTAAAATTACCATTATTATCTTTTTTTATAGTAAATTTAATATTTTTACTGCTTTTAGTTTGACTTTCACAATAACAAGGTAATCCTGAGTCTGTAGTTGAAGTATTTGGATCTTGAGTTGAATCACCTGGATTACTAGGATTATCTGTTGTGCCACCATTATTTGGCTTGCCTGTATTATCAACTTTTGATTTATCAGTTAATATTTTTATTTCTGAACAACTACCAGTTTGAGTACAATCAGCTTTACGATAATAAACATAATTATGAATATATGCCTTTTGTTGTTTTTGTTCTAGAAAAAGATTAGGACAAGCAAGAGTTGAATCAGTTTCTGACTTTTGTAAAGCTTCAACTGGGATATAAGAAAAAACGTGATAATAACTACTAAGAGACGGATGAGGAAGTTTAAGAACTACATTAGGAGTTTTATATTCTTCTTTATCTTTATCATAATCGATTGTAATTTTAATATTTTCATTATCACCTATTTGATATTCACAATGCAAACTATAAGCTTTTACATTAATAATTAATGATAAAAATAAGAAACATGGTATTATTAACTTTAAAAATACTTTTTTCACTAATTAATCAAACTCCTTTAATACATCATTCAACTCATCTAACCCTGTTTCTTCTTTTACTTGATTTTTATTAAACCAAGTAGGAACATTTTCTTCCATATTATTATTTATTTTAATATCATTTTTTACCATGATTTTCTTAATCTTTTTATGTTCTTTTTTACATATTTCCATAGCATCTACAACTGTTTCTACCTTTAATCTTTTCCATTGTCCTACTATGGTTTCTACATAATCTTTATTTAATTTTTTATTATTTACTTTTAAAACATAATCAATTAAGACATTTACAACTCCTGGATTTAATTTTTGTTCTAACATTAAATTTTCTATTAATTTTTTATCTCTATTAGTTGGTTCTATATTACCATAACTTTTCTTTAAAAAATCATATGGACTAGTATTTTCAAATGTATAAATTAAATGCGCTAATTTAGAATCATCTCCTAAAGGAGTTTTTAAATATTCAGGTTGTTTATTATAAATTAAAGTTGGAAGTCTACCATTATTTTCAAATTGATAATAATTGCGACAATTATTTTTTAATTCCGTTTTATCAATTAAACCTCTTTCATTTAAACTATTTCTAACTAAACCTTGCATATTTAAATTATCTATTTTATAAATATAAGCTAAGTTTATTATTAATTCTTTTATATCATCTGTAAAACATTTATTATTTACTAATCTCTTTGGAATACTAGAAATTAATAAATCTATATCTATATCACTTTTAACAACAATACTTCGTTTTTGATTATTAATAATATTACTATTATCAAATAATAAATTTTGATTAACGGAAGAGGTAAAAACTGTTTCAAAACTAGAAGTTATATCTTCATATTCTTTTGTATTTATTTTAGTTGTTTTATAGTATTCTTGTAATCTTTGATACTCAGTTGTACCAATATTATTATATAAAACTATATTTAAAATAGGATGATTAAAAAAATCATAAGCGGAAATAGGTGCATATAAAACATATAAATATTCATCTATTTCTCCTTTTTTTAAATAAGTTTTTAAAAGACCAATTGCTTCTAGACGATATCTAGCTTCTTTTATTATTTCAAGTTTTAATTGCATTAGGGTCATTAAATGATGATGATTAAAGTTATTACTTAAATCTTTTTTATTTAAATCATCTAATAAAGTTAAATATAAAGAAATAGCTGTTGATCCAATTATTGGTTGATATAAATTTGTTAATACTTTTTGTTTATCTTCATTTATTATGCCCTTACTGTAAACAAGATATTTATCAGCTGGTGCTAAATCATATTTTTCCATAAGTCCCCCTAAACACATATCAAGCTAAAAATGCTTTAAATACCCAAAGTGAAATCATTAATACATCAAGTAAAAATATAGAGGATAAAAACAAAGACATATAACTTGAAAAACCAAGTTGTAATTTTAAATTAGAATTAACTAATAATTTATTATCATAAGTATCTTTTAAAATATCAAAACTAAAAGATTCTTTTAAATTAAATTTATCTCTTATTTTTACCATTTCATCTTTGTTAAAACCAACAAATGTTACTATTCTTTTACTAGAATAATTTAAAGTATAAATATTTTTGTTATTTTTAGTCTCTAAATCTTCTTTAACTAATTCTAAATTACCAATTATTTTTTTAACTATTTCATCTAAATTATTAAAGAATAAATCTTTATCTATTTTAACAAATGTTTGATTAATAGAATCAAATGAATAAGTAAAATTAAATTTAACTAAGTTTTCTTTATTATCTACTTGAATTAATAAAGTATTATTTTTTTCTTTTAGTAAATATAAATCTAAAACACTTAATAAATATCCTATTGTCATACACCCTCCTATATTAATTAATATATCATATTTTTTTTATTTTATCAATCTATTGTTTCAACATCATTGTCTTGTAATTTTACTAATACTTCCCGTGGTTTTGAACCGTTTTGAGGTCCAATTATTCCTCTTTCTTCTAGTAAATCAACTATTCTTGCAGCTCTGTTATAACCTAGTTTAAATCTTCTTTGTAAAAGGGAAGCACTGGCTTTACCACTAGTAATTACAAATTCAACGATTTCATCATATAAAGGATCGTCGTATTCTTCTTTAACCTCGGTGTTAGCATCGATTTTACCGGTAGATTCAACTGGAGAATTTAAGTTCATCATTTTTTCATCATACATAGCTGTTTGTTGGCTAATTGTATACTTAACAATTCTATCAACTTCTTCTTCGGTTATCCAAGCACCTTGAATTCTTGTTGGAGTAGATTCTCCCATAGGTAAAAATAACATATCACCTCGACCAAGTAATTTTTCAGCTCCGGTCATATCAAGGATGGTTCTTGAATCGATTCCTGATGAAACAGCAAATGATATACGAGATGGAATATTGGCTTTAATAACACCTGTGATAACATCAGTTGATGGTCTTTGGGTTGCTATAATTAAATGAATTCCGGCAGCACGAGCCATTTGGGTAATTCGCATGATTGAATCTTCAACTTCTTTAGAAGCAACAAGCATTAAATCAGCAAGTTCATCAACAATAACAACAATGTATGGCATTTTTTTAAGTTTACTATCTTCTGGTAAAGTTTTATTTTTCTTTTCAATCATTTCATTGTAAGAACCAATATTTTTTACTTTTTTTTCTTCAAATAAATCGTATCTATCTTCCATTTCTTTAACAATTTTAGCTAAGGCAACACTAGCTTTTTTAGGATCGGTTACAACTGGTGCTAATAAATGAGGTACACCATTGAAAATTGATAATTCAACTTTTTTCGGATCAACCAATAAAAGTTTTACTTCATCTGGTTTAGCTCGCATTAAAATACTAGCAAGGATACAGTTAATACAAACTGATTTACCAGATCCAGTTGCTCCTGCTACTAAAAGATGGGGTGTTTTATTTATTTCACAGTACTTTGGTTTACTTAAAATATCTTTTCCAAGGGCTACTAATAATTTATTATCAGATTTCTCAGAAACTAATTTTTCCATGATTTCTTTTACATAAACGGTTGTTGGATTTTCATTAGAAATTTCAATTCCTACTGTACTTTTTCCCGGAATAGGAGCTTGAATACGAACATCTTTTTTAGCAAGAGCTAAACTTATTTCTTTATTAATTCCGGTTAATTTAGATAACTTTGTACCTGGTTTTAATTCAAGTTCATACTGGGTAATTGCAGGTCCTACGGTTACTTCAACAACATGACCAACTATACCAAATTCATATAATACTTCTTCTAGTTTTTTAATATTAGATTCTATATTAGCTTGATTATTATTTTTAGTTTTTTTAGGTTCATCTAATAAACTAAGAGGTGGCAATTTATAATTTTCATTGGTTTGAACAACTTCTTTTACTGGTTCTTTTGTATCAACCTCTTGATTAGTTTCAGCATTTGTATCAACTATTTTAGCTTTTTTTAGCTCATTGATATTGGAAATTACTACTTTACCATCATCTTCGTTTACATTATCATTTATTTTAACATCATGACTAGCATTTACTAAAGGACTTTCAACCTTTGTTTTATGAGGTAACATCTTTTTACTACTACTTACTATCTTAGATACAGTATCAGCTATACTTAAACCAGTTATTATTAAAATACCAAAGGCTATTAAGCAAATATAAATTATTTTAACGCCATTAGTTGCAAAAAGAGTTGCAAATAAACTAACAAAGAAACCACCGATCATACCTCCACCTATATTTGTAAATGTTAAGGTACGATTAGCACCATCTACAATATCAAATACTTTCATTAAGTTTGTAAATGTTTTAGTTAAAGTATCTAAGAAGGTAGTAAATTCAATATTAATATAAGAAACATGTAACATCATCAATAGTCCAATCAATAAAATATAAAAGCCTATTAATTTGGTATTTAAAAAATCTGGATATTCTTTCTTTAATAAAATATATAAACCTATTATAATTAACCCAACTAAAAATACTAAATATAAACATCCAAACAAAAAAGCTGAAAAAGCACAGATAAGTTCCCCACAAGGACCATATCCACATATTCCAAGTATGCCAATTAATATATATAAAAGTCCATATAATTCTGCTTGATAACCAAATTTTTTTGTTTCTTTTCTTTTCTTTCTCTTAGCCATAATTACCTACTTTCTATCATAATTATACTATCATAAAGAAAAAATAACAAGAATTATCTTGTCATCTTTTTATTATTTTCATTATTTATATTTTTTTCAATGATACTATTTTTATAAATAAAAGCATCTTTAGCATTTATTTCTTCAAAATCAGAATCACCATCATATAATATATTAGATAACCATGTACTATTAGGAGCTTTTTTCCAAGTATTAGAATTTTCATCATAGATTTCTAAATAAATTTCATTGAAAATACGAACTAATAATTTAGGTTCTCTTTTCTTGCAAAAATAATATTTATAATTATTATCTTGAATTTTTCTAAATTGAGATTCTGTAATTTCTTGAACTTCTCCACATAATTTTAATTTTGATAAATCACATTTTTTCCATGAACCATCATAATCAAAATATTCAGCATTTTTAGAATCATTAAGTCTAATAATAATTTGTTCAACAGATGAACCATTTGTATAAATAAAATATTGCATATTACCTCCTCTTCATTCCTGATTGAAATTGATAATCTTTGGCATTAACTGGCATTTTTACACTTGCCTGTAATATTTTTCTTAATTTGTTAGCTTTAAACTTTAATTTACCTGGTGCATCATCATCACGGATAACTCGATATAAAGTTCTTGTACACTCTTCTTTTATGTGATGACCGTATGGAGTATGAAATTGTATTTCAAAATAGATACCATCACTTGTTTTTAACTTAGCATTTATTCCTTGACAAGTTTCAGATCCCCAGTTATTTTTAACTTCTATATCATAGTAACCTAAGTCTTCTAATTGATGCAAAAAACTATCTACGCCTTGAATATAACTATCATCATCAAAAATAATTGTATATCTTACACTATCGCGAAGATGATTAGCAGCTTCTTCAAAACTACCATGATAAGCAGCACTATCACCTACAATTTTTCTTTTAATACTTGCTTTTTCTTTTAAAACATGAGATGGGATAATTACTCCTTCTTGATAATCATATCTACCTAACAAACTTCCATTGGTGCTTCTTGTTAATTCTCGAATATCATTAGTTATAGCTGGTTCAATCATAACTGATCTTTCATAAACTCTTCTTGCTAATTCTTCAATTAATTTCTCGTCTTCGGTTTTACTACTTTCTGGTCTTACCATTCTTTTTTCATCATCTAGTTTTTGAACATATTCATCAACTAAAACACGAATTTCATTCCATTCATCAACAGTCATTCTTTCTTGCCCCATTTAATCACCACCTTGACATATTCATATATTATGTTATATTAAAATTAGGGAAAAGTCAAGGTGATAAAATGAAACTAAAAGTTAACAATCAAATAATTTATTTAGAAAAAGCTAATACTCCAATTAAAAGATTAATTGGTTTTATGTTTCAAAGAAATATTAACAAAGCTTTAGTTTTTAAAACTAAAAGTATTCATACTTTTCTTATGAAAGAAAATATAGATGTTATTATAACAAATAAAGATAATATTACAATAGATTTTAAAAAGAATTTAGAAAAAAATAAAATAGTTTTTAATAAAAATGCTTATTATATCTATGAACTACCTAATAATTTTTTAAAAGATTTAAAAAAAGGAGATAAGTTAGAATTAATTAACTAACTTATCTCTTATTATATATTCTTTTACAAGAACAGCTTTTTGTTTTTTTAAAGATGGTTTAACATTTATTATTCTTTGATTTTTAGAACCTCGATATTTAGCGCTATAACTTTTTAAAGAATCAATAAATGGTCCATCAACTAAGACATCAACATATTTTAAAAATTCAACACAATCTGGTATTTCTAATAATTTTTCAAAGAGAAAACCGGTATAACACCAAACATTAAGTCCCATTTCTTTAGCAGATTTAGCAATTTCTAAACAAGGAAGTGGTTGCATCATGGGATCTCCTCCAGAAAAAGTCAAGCCATCTTGAAGTTCCGAATTTTTGATTTCATTGATTATATTAGTAGTATCAGTTATAAATCCTTTATCAAAAGAATGAGTTTCGGGGTTATGACAATTTAGGCAGTGATGGGGACATCCTTGAGTCCAAACGACCATTCTAATTCCTGGTCCATCAACTACACTATCTTTTTGTAAAGGATTGGCAAGACGAATTTGCATTATTTAAAAGTATGTTTTACACGGTCATGTTCTTCAGCTTTTTTACCATTGTTAAATCTATCAACAGTACCAACTAAATAACCGGTAATTCTTCTAATTCTTTCAAATTTAACCCCGTCTGTTTCACGTCTACCACATCCTGGGCAAACATCTCCAATAACACCAGTGAAACCACAAACTGGATCTCTATCTACTGGATGATTAACTGCTCCATAACCTATTCCTGCTTCTTTCATCATACGAATAACTTTAATGAAAGCATCAACATTTTCACATAAATCACCATCAAGTTCAATATATGAAATATGTCCTCCATTAGTTAAAGCATGATATGGTGCTTCAGTTTTAATTTTATTGGAAATAGTTGTTTGATAATAAACTGGTACATGGAAAGAATTTGTATAGTATTCTCTATCAGTTACTCCTGGAATAATACCATAAATTGATTTATCAATTGCTGTAAAACGGCCTGATAAACCTTCGGCTGGAGTTGCAATTAAAGAGAAATTAAGTTTATATTCTTTAGTGTATTCATCACACTTATTACGCATGAATTTAACAATTTCAAGACCTAATTCTTGAGATTGTTTAGATTCTCCATGATGTTTACCAGTTAAAGCTTTCAAGCATTCTGCAAGACCAATAAATCCTTCAGTTAAAGTACCATGTTTCAAAACTTTTCTTAAATTATCTTTATTTTTTAAGTTTTTAGAATCTATCCAAATACCTTGTCCAAGTAAGAATGGGAAGTTATAAACGTGTTTTTTGCACTGAATATCAAATCTATCAAGTAATTGATCACGAACTTTATCCATAGTTTCAGATAATTCTTTATAAAATCCTTCCATATCGGCTTTTTTAGCCCCATTTACAATTCCGTATTTAATTCCTAAACGAACTAAGTTAATTGATGTAAATGATAAATTACCACGACCAGTTACAATTTCTCTATCTGGATCAACAACATTTCCTATAACTCTTGTACGACATCCCATATAAGCAATTTCTGTGTTGATATTACCTTCTTTATAATATTGTTTATTAAATGGAGCATCAATAAATGAGAAATTTGGAAATAATCTTTTAGCTGAAACCTTACAAGCAAGTTCAAATAAATCATAGTTTGGATCAGTTTTATTATAGTTAACACCTTCTTTTACTTTAAATATTGAAATTGGGAAAATTGGTGTTTCTCCATGACCAAGACCAGCCTCAGTTGCAAGTAAATAATTTTTCATTACCATTCTTCCTTCAAAACTTGTATCAGTTCCAAAGTTAATAGATGAAAATGGTACTTGTGCCCCTGCTCTTGAATGCATGGTATTTAAATTATGAATAAAGCTTTCCATTGCTTGATATGTAAGTTTTTCAACTTTAACAATAGCTTTTTTGTGAGCCTTTCTAAATAATAATTCAACATCTCCTGAACCTTTAAAGAAATGTTCAAAAGCATTCATATTAAAATTAACTTCTTTAATTTTAGATATTTCTTTTTCAATACCTTTCATATTTAAGAATTTATCAAATCCTTCAAGTTCTAAAAAGTCAAATAAAAGTGATTTAAATTCTTTTCTAAATGATTTAACAACCCCAGGAGCCATATAGTAATCAAAGGCTGGAATTGATTGACCACCATGTTGATCATTTTGATTAGATTGAATAGCAATAGCAGCAAGAGCAGCATAACTCATAATGCTATTAGGACTTCTTAAGAATCCATGTCCTGTTGAAAAACCTTTTTCAAATAAACTAGCTAAATCTATTTGACAACAAGTAGTTGTACCCATTGGTAAAAAGTCCATATCATGAATATGTATCATTCCAGAATCATGCATATCTGAAAACTCAGGTTTAATAAAATATGACTTAGAAAATTCTTTTGAGATAGTACTTCCATATTGAAGCATTGTTCCCATAGCTGTATCACCATTAACATTAGCATTATCTCTTTTACTATCTTCTTCACTAGCATCTTTTAAAGACAAAGCTTCAATTGCTTTAATAAGTTTATGTTGACGACTTTGAAACATACTTCTTGATTTATCTCTAGCTTCTCTATAACTTGCAAAACTTTCAAGAACATCAACATACCCTAGTTCTCTTAAATTATTTTCAATTAAATCTTGAATATCTTCTATTTTAATAGTTTTACTATCACTATAATTTTCATTAATATCTTCAATTACTTTTTTATAAACTAAACTACTATCATCTGGTTTATATTTTTCTCCTAAACTATCAAAGCCCTTTTTAATTGCAAGACCTATTTTATCTTCATTAAAAGGAACTTTCTTTCCATCTCTTTTAATAACTTTTAAAGTATCACTTTTACATACATCAGTAATCATAAAATCCTCCTCAATTACATTATATAAATTAGTTTAATCATTTACAATTAAACTTACATAAAAAGACATATATAATTTTTTTATCTTCTTTTGTACCCTAATTATATTTCTAAATAACAAAAAAAATTGTTGCAATTGCAACAATTTGTTAAACTTCTTTTCAAAACCTTATCCCATAAGGAAATAATTTTTTTAGCCTATTGTAAACGGATCATTTGGTAATCCAGTTCCTCCTGTTATCTTAGTACTTGCTGATAAATTAAACATTGGTGTTACACTTAAAGAAGTAGATGGATCTATATTAAACGAAAAACTAGATGTACTACTTATAGACCAAACATAAGTATTATCATATGGAGTTATTAAATAAAAATCTGTTGTATTCCCGTCTCTTAAAGAGGCAAACATCTCTCCATATCTTGGAAGTCCTATATTTCCTGACCAAATATTAGTAGTTTTAGTACAATTTTTAATTGTATCCGTTGTATTAACAGTAGAACAAATACCATTCTTATAATTTATGGGATCTGAAATCATTTCAATATTATCACTACCAATATGATTTCCACCATCAACATAATTTATATAGAAAGTTCCACTTGTTATTAAACTTTTAACTGATAAACTATTATACCAATTATTATTTAAATAATAATCCCAATAATCTACAGTTGAACCACCACCAAATTTATAAGATGTACTAAACTTTTTAGTTAAAGAGGTTCCACTGCTTGAAACATAAGTATCTTTTATCACTTTAGTTATGTTATTATTAATACTTGAAATTCGATATAATTCATTATCAATTTTAATATATTCACCACTATTTCTAGTATTTAAAAGGGTTGTATTAGCTGTTGCGTCTTCCATATCACCTGATACACGATATGGATTAGTTTTAGTACCATTTCCTGATGTAAATTTAATTGATGATAATAAACTTACAACCGGTCTTATACCACTAATTGAATTATCAGCTCCTCCACCATCATTACAACTTGCAAATATTGATCCAGCAGTTGCTGAAGCATCATAATTCTCACTATTTAAAAGCCAAAAAGTATCAGCTTTACTATTACACTCAGCATAGTCATCACTAAAACTCATATAGTATTCATAAGTGTTCAATAGTCCTACCGGGGTATTCTTACCAGTTGTTGCATTATTAATTATTTTAGCAGTATCACCTGTTGTTGGAAGTTCGGTATCAATAGAAGAAGTTGAACTTTCATTCCAAGTATTATCAGTAACTATTACATTTTGATAATTATATAAAGTATCTAAAAAATCTTCATTTAAAAATTGATAAGCAAAGGAAGTTATATTGTTTTTAAAATCATAAAATCTATGGTTAGCACCAAAGGCAATTGTTGTTATATTATTATCAGTCATCATTTTAATAGTTCCATCAGAATTAACTGATACAATACGCCACATTTTACCACTATACCAAACATAGTTAAAGTCAACACAATCATCTGCTGAAACATAATATATTCCATCACTTTCTTGATAAGTTTGACAACTATCATTATTTTTATTTTTTAAATTATCTTTAATTTTTTCAGAAGCTAAAGTTGCTTGTTCACTATAAACAACAATTCTAGCTGTAAATGTTTTATTCATATAAGTACTATCAGCAGTTTCAGATATCCAAGCTTTTACCTTGTAAACAGCTGTTTCAGATACTTTAAGATATGACTCACTATCAATATATTTATCTTCTGATAAAGTCTTAGGATTATTATAACCAGCATCATTTTTATTAGAAATAAATCTAATTACACTTTTAAACTCAGGACTAGTTGAGGTTTCTTCGATATAAACTGAATATTTAGCTGTAATAGTTCCGGTGTTTTTAACCGTAAAAGTAAGTTCTTTTGTTTCACTCATGCCCTCATCATCTGTCATTGGATAAGCATTTTCAAGAGTTAAAGCATTAGTTGCACTATCAACAAATGTCACTTGAAGAGTTCCAACATTCATTGTATAAGTGTTTTCTCCTTGATGCGAACTTCTTAAAAGAGCATAACTTGTTCCCATCAATAGAACTATTGATAACATTATCATATAAATTGGTAAATATTTTTTAAATGGTTTATTCATACTAAAAAATTCTTTCATTTTCATAGTCTCCTATTCTTTTTAATTATATCATATTTTTACTTCTTTTCAAGTTCTATTCTTAATCTTTTTTCATCAATTCTTGAAAAAATATAATTACTTGTATTTAAATTAGAAAAGTTTGTATAAGCGATATCAATAAGTTCTCCATAATAAGTTTTATTATTAGATGTTGTTTTAATAAGAACTGAGTATTTTCCTTTTTTTAAGTCTTTTAAACTAATTGTTTTTTTAAACCAAGCTCTTGTTTTATCTTTATTATCTGATACTGGTAATTCTATTTTATAAGGACCATTGTCAATATAAGATAAATCATAACTTGTTCTTTCATAAGTAGATAAGTTTTCAAAGATTATTTCTCTTTTTATTGTATCATTTTTAGAATAGTTTACTCCTATACTATGACTTGTTCCAGTTATAGTTAAATTATCTTCATTAAGTTTTAATTCATTAAAGTAATTATACATAGGATCCATACTAGTTGGTTCGTCATAACTAACTAAATCTTTTCTAACTTCTAAAATCATAGGACTTCCTTGATGAGAAAAATCAACATTAAAAGCAAATCCTAAATTATTTCCTTTTACCCTTCTTGGCATATCTAAATAAGCAATATTAGTAAAATATGAAGTTGTTTTAGTACCATTTGTATAATTATAAGAATTAATATAAATTAAATAATTCCCGTTTTCTAAGTTAGATAAATCTATTTTACCTTGAAACCAACCAGCTGAATAATCATATTTTTTATCATCTTCTAAACTAGACATTTCATATGGATAATCCATGTATTTATCTAATTTATAAGTATATTCTTTATTAGTATCTTCATTTTTAAAAGTTATAGTATGATAGTTATTTTTATTATCTTCTTTAATAGTTCCTAAAAATCCTTTAAATTCAAAGGTATTACCACTTACATGTTTTAGTGATTCATACATGAATAAACTGTTTCTTGCCTCATAATCTTTAACAACAATTTTAATGGTTTTAGTAGCTTTTTCACCTTTTGAATCTACTACTTCATAAGTTAGTTGATAAGTTCCTGGTTTATTTATATCAACACTTCCTGATACTTTTATATTTTTAGTAATATCTCCATCTTCTGGATCAATTGCTTTTACATCTTTTAAAGGATTAAATTCATCTTTAATAAAGATAGTTTTATCATTTGCAGTTATAGTTGGAGGTTGATTTATTAAATCAGTTGTATAAGAAATTGATCCTAAACTTGTTGAAATATTAGTATTTAACCAAGCATAGGTATTATTATCATAATGGATTTTTATCCATAAATCATTATTAGATTTTTTAGAATCTACAATAACTGAATAATTATTAGTATAAATACTTCCTACAACACTTCCGGATACATCATTAAAAACATTTAAATAATTAGTATCCAAGTTAGTTATTAATAAATCTTTATTAACAAATTCTAAACTACTTGCATCTATCCAAGCTTTTTGATTTTTACTATAGATACTTTCTACTAAATAAGCAACTGGTTTATCATTTAAATAAGCTGTCATAAATACAGGAACAATCATACCTTTATTTAAAGAGCCAATTTTATCATTTAAAGATGAAGTTGTATACATATTAGTATTTTTTAAAATAGTACCAGTTTTAGGAGTATATTTAGCTCCACTTGAATATTCTTTATAAATATAATTATTATTTTGTAAATTAACACTATTGTATTTACCATTTATAGTTTTATTAATTTTTTTAATAAAAGATGAATGTATATAAACATAAGAATTATAGTTATAATAATTAGCATAACTACAACTAACTCCACTGGTTCTAGTTCCATTAAGATTCATATCTGATACAACTTTATACCAAATATCTGATCCATTATAGTAAGTTCCTTTTACTTCTTCTAAAATAATAACTGAAATATTCAAGGATTTTATCGTAAAAGGAATACTACTTGTTTGATTAGGTTCTGATCTTACATTAAAACCATAATTTGTAGTTATTCCTAATTGATAATAATTGTAATCTAGAAAACCATTATCTTTATCAAATAAATAATAATAATTAGCAGCTTTCTCACCCCAATACGGATCACTTGCATATTTTATATTCATACCACTACTTTTATTACCCATATTAGATCCGTAATATCTAGAATCATTAGGATTTGCATAACCACAATTTATATAACTTTTAGCATGTCCTATTATACTTTGATAAGGATTTAAATAACCAGTTGCTGAATCAAAAGCACTAGAGTCATATGCCGAATGACCAAATAAATTATTTTTATAAATTGCTATACTACTTTGACCAAGAGCAGATTCATTAGTTGCTAAAGACATCATTAAAATAGCATTAGCTCCGTATAAATATTCACTATTTTTAAAGAAATTACCAGTTTGATACATATTAGAGTAATGAGTTATAGCTTTGTTGCCATAAATAGTTCCAATTAAACCTTTATTATTTTTTAAATAAGAATCAATATCATCACCTGAATAATTAGATATTCCTCTATGAGGCAAATACATATAATAATTATAATAAGGATTATCCTTGTTTACACTTAAATTATAATTATTATTTTTTAAATCAGTTATTAATTCTTTAAAACTATTATAAAAATAAGTACCATCAAAGCTATAATAAGATTTATTTTCTAAATAATCTGGTTTTTTATCAATTACTCTTCCATAACTTGAATAATTAGTTTGAATATCTTTTCCATAGTAATGATATAATTCATTATTAACTATTTTATAATAGCTTGTAGTTCCTAAAAAATTAAGAGGAATTATTCGGTAATAATCATCTTTTAACCAACCTTTTACTCCATTTGAATAGACTAAAGCTGCATGATTATCATAATTAAAATCTAAAAAAACTCCATCAGTTGCTCCATAGTTTGGATGATGATTCATATAAGCTATACTACTTGTTAAATTACTATTTGAATAATAATTAGTATTTTCCGAAATACTTCTAACTCCAAGGTAGACAAGAGCATATTTAGCATCTATTATTTTAGTTATATTATTTTTTCTTTCTAGAATAACTAAATCATCATTATTAGTTTCATTAAATTTATTTTTAGCATCAAGATAAGTATCAAAGCATGCTACACTATCTAAATTTTTAGAAGTATTAGCAATTGCAAGTTCAAAATTAGGACAAACACTTCTTGCTTCTATTTCTTTATAAGTAAGAGCTTTAACTGGTAAAATAATAAAATATATACTAAGTAATAAAATTATTTTCTTCTTCATAACTATCCTTCTATTCTAGTAATATTATAACAAAAGTTATGAATAATGTAAAACATCTCATATTAGAAAATGTAAAAATATGTAAAAATGTACAATTAAAAAATTCAAAATATTACTACTTTGAATTTTTATCTTTTTTAGAATAATTTTTAGTTTTATTATTATTTCTATTAGAATTATTTTTATAATTTCTATTATTATTTTTATTATTTTGTTTATTCTTATTATTTTGATTATTTCTTGAATTAGAAGTTTTAGGTTTAGTTTCTTTTTTAATAGTTTTTGTATCTTCTATTTCTTTTTTTACTTCTGTTTTTTCATCTTTTATTTCTTTTTTCTCTTCTTTTACTTCTTCTTTTTCTATAGTTTCTTTAGAATTAGTTTTTTTCTTTCTTTTAAACATTTCTTTAAAACTAACTTCTTCATATAAACCTTTAAAATAATAAGTTAAAAAGAAAGGAATAAATCCCCATAGGAAAGATATCATTTGAAATAAAGCAAGAGATTCTAAGGTAATAGTTATAAGACTTAAAACTATTATCATATTTTTATAAAGCTTTTTTTTCTTATAATTTTTTACTTTTTCTTCATTATTCACAAGAAATCACCGTTCCTATATCTTCTCCATTTAAAACTTTAATTAAGTTTTCTTTATCATTGAAGTTGATTACTAAAATATCTTTATTCTCTTCCATGCAATCTTTTATACATTTTAAATCCATTACTTTTATTTCAGGATTATCCAAAACTTCTTGATGAGTTAGTTTTTTATACATTGAAGCATCACTGTATTTATTAGGATCTTTATCATAAACACCATCAACATTAGTAAGTTTAATAATAACATCAGCACCTATCATAATAGCTTTCATACTTGCTGCTGTATCAGTTGAACATCCTATATGACCTGTTCCACCACTAAAAACAATAACGGTTCCTTCTTTATATAATTTTTTTAATTCTTCTTCACTATGATATTCAATTAGTTCATGAAAATCGAAAGGTGAAAAAACCAGGTTTGGAATATTTTCTTTAGTAAAAGCATCTCTTAAAGCTAGGGCATTCATGGTTGTCCCAAGCATTCCCATAGAATCAGCATTTATAGCTTCCATATCTTGATGACTTCTTCCTCTAAAGAAATTACCTCCGCCAACAACTATACCAATATTAACTCCCATATCATGAACTCTTTTTATTAGCTTAGCAATTTCTTTAGTTTTTTCTTTATTAATATTTTCAGAATCGCTCATAAGTGATTCTCCACTTAATTTAAGTAATATGTTTTTATACATAAATCCTCCTATAAATATTCTTTTAAACATTCAATTATTTCTTCATTTATATCTTCTATTGTTCTTATTTCATCATTTTTAATACAATTAATATTTTTCCAATTATATAATTCAGATAATTCAACATAAGCAATTTCAGAGTTTTTTAAATGTTCTTCACTCATTTCATGTTCATCTAAAGATGCACGATTTTTCTTTAATTTAGCTGCATAAGTATATGGAACATGCAAGAAAATTGTTTTATCAGGTTTTGGCAAAGATAGTAACCAAAATTCTAATTTATCAATCCATTCATACATGTGAAATCTTTCTTCATCATTTTTAATTTTACTTCCTTGATGAGCCATATTACTACTTACATACCTATCACAAATAATAAAATAATCATCATCTAGATATTTTTTAATACTATTTTCATTGTATTTTCGATCAGCTGCATAATATAAACTTGCAACCTTTGGATCTAAGTTAACAGCACCTTCCTTAAACCAACATTCACATATTTCTTTTTTACCAAGGTATGGTCCTCCTACAATTTTTCCAGTTGGTGAATCATAATTTGGAAAAGTCAAACGAATGGCTTTTTTACCCATCTTTTCTAATTTTTCAACTAATAATTTACTTTGTGTCTCTTTACCAGAACAATCTGTTCCTTCTATTACAATAAATTTACCCATGAACCCTCCTATATATTACATGTAAATAATTAATTCCATTATCACTATTTTTTCCTACTATTTCTTTTTCGTATAAAGATTTATCAAACTCAGGAAAATAAACTGAAGCAGTAGAACAAGTATCATCAATCTCAGTTAAATACAAAGTATCAGCATATTTTAAAAATTGTTTATAAATACTTGCACCACCTATAATAAATACTTCTTCTTGAGTATCTTTGTATGCTTCAAGAAATTCATCTATTCCATGAAATATTTCAACTTCATTTCCTAAGTCTTCGGTATCATCTGGAAATGTTAAAACAATATTTTTTCTATTTGGTAAAACTTTAGGTAAAGATTTAAAAGTATTTTTTCCCATTACAACTGTTTTACCTGATGTTGTATTTTTAAAATATTTTAAATCATTTGGTAAATGCCAAATCAAATCATTATTTTTACCAAGTTCTAAGTTTTTACCAACAGCTGCTATCATTGATATTTTCATATTACCTCCATTTTATTGTGCCAATGGAAATTCGATTTTTCCATGGTGTTTATAATCAACTATTTTAATATCTTTTAATTCTCTTGAATTATCAAATTTATAAAAATCTTTAATTTCAGGATTTAACCAAAGTTTAGGAGCCTCTAAGTCTTCTAGTTCTTTTCCTCTTCTAATTTGCTCTTTAATTCCATCTATTTGATTAACATAGATATGAGCATCTTTTATCGTCCAGAAAAGTTTACCTGGTTTTAAATTAGTAACTTGAGCTATCATACAAAGAAGGGTTGCATATTGCGTTATATTAAAAGGAAGTCCTAAAGGAACATCACATGATCTTTGATGAACCATACAATTTAAATAACCATCAGTTACATCCCATTCACTACACCAAACACATGATGGTAAAACCGCAGTTTCCAAGAATTCATTTTGCCATAAACTCATAATCATTCTTCTATCCGTTGGATTATTTTTAATTTTTTCAATCAACTCATCAATTAAATGATATTTTTTAACAATATAACCATAGGCAGTTCCTATCGTATGAGCATATTTTTTATCAAATTTCTTAGTTACTTCTTTTTTTACTAATTTACCATCTTCTAAGACATTTTGAGTTGCATGCCATAAACCATTATCATCTATTTCCCATTCATCCCAAATATGATTATTTCTTTCTTTTAACCATCTTACATCATTACTTTGTTCTTGATATATCCATAAAAGTTCTGTAATAGCATTTTTAAAAAATAATTGTTTGGTTGTTAAAATAGGAAATTCTTTTTGTAAATCAAATTCAAAAAAGTAACCTGGTATTTTAATTGTATTAATACCTGTTCTATTTTCTACCTCAACCCCTTCATTTAAAATTTTTTCACATAAGGTTAAATAATCTTTATCAAATTTCGACATATTCTTCTCCCAATTCTTTTATATTATAACAAATGTAATTAGAATAAGCAATTGGTTAATAAAAAGAAATTAGTTTTTTTTTAAATCTAATTTCCTAATAAGATTCTAACGGTAGAACCAGCTGCTAAGTAAGTTCCTTCTTTTGGACTTTGAGTTAGAACAACATCACCTGATCCGGAATATTCAATATTATAATAAAATAAATCTTTAACAGCTTCTTTTTTAGTTTTACCAACAACATTTGGTAAGACATAGTATACTTCATCGTCCCAATACTTAACTTTTTCTATTTGATTTTCTTGGCGTTTAATGTCTAAAGCATCAATTATATCAAGTAAGATTTTTCTAGCAACAGGAGCTGTTGTATAACTTGATAAAAGAGCTGTATTTTTCGGATTATCAATAGCAACATATAAAATGGCTTCTGGGTTATTACTTGGAACAACTGACATAAAAGACATAATATAGTTATTAACTAAATAAGCTCCATTTTTTACTTTTTGAGCCGTTCCGGTTTTTCCTCCTACTCTATACCCATCAATATAAGCATATCTTCCTCCACCTCTAGCTACAACACTTTCAAGAGCATATTTCATAATTTCACTCGTTTCTTTACTGATAGTTTTTCTAACAAATTTAGTTTTATTTTCAAGAATTACACTATTAGTAATAGGTTCATTAACACTTTTAACAATATATGGTTTATATAAATTACCTCCGTTTACAACGCTTGAAACGGCTACTACTTGTTGAATAGGTGTTACACTTATTCCTTGGCCAAACGCTGAAGTTACTAGTTCCAATTCTCCTACTTTTTCAAGAGGAAACATAATACCAGCTGCTTCCCCATTTAAATCTATTCCCGTTTTAGAACCAAATCCAAATAAATCAAAATAGGAAAACAATCTTTCTTTACCAAGAAGTTGACCAAGTTTAACAAATCCTGGATTACAAGAATTTTCTAAAACTTGTAAAAATGTTTGATCACCATGTCCTTTTGATTTCCAACAACCAATTCTTGTGCCATTTATATGAACACTTCCTGAATCATAGAAATGATCATTATAAATATCAATTACTTTTTCTTCCACGGCTGATGACATGGTAATAATTTTAAAAGTTGAACCTGGTTCATAAGTCATCCAAATTGGTAAATTACGATTTAATACCTCAGTTGTAAATAATTTATAACTATTAGGATTAAAAGTAGGTCTACTTGCCATTGCTAATATTTCACCTGTATTAGGATCAATTACTAAAGCTAAAGAATTATCAGGTTTTAAAGTACTTTCAACATTATTAAGTTCCCTTTCTAAAGAAAGTTGGATATTTATATCAATGGTTAAAGTTATATTCATACCACTTGCTGGTTCTAAATATATTTCCGATAAATTAATTTTATTTCCTTTAGCATCACTAAAATACTTAATCGCTCCATTTTCTCCAGTTAAATATTTATCATAAATAAGTTCTATTCCCCCTAGTCCTTGATTATCAATTCCAACATAACCTAAAACATGAGATAAAGTTGTTCCATAAGGATAATATCTTTTAGATTCCTTAACTAGGTATACCCCATCATATTTATAACTTTCAATTTTATCAGCTGTTTCATAATCAAGTCGTCTTCCTTCAGGATGAACTCTTTCAATTGAAGTGTTTTTATAAACATGTTTTTTCATTTCATCAAGGCTAACATTTAAAATACTTGCTAAAGTTTTACTAACTTCTTCTTTGTTTTTTATTTGACTTGGTACAAGAACTAAACTAGTAGTTGTAATATTATCTGCTAAAACTACTCCATTTCTATCTAATATTAAACCTCGATTAGCTTCAATTGGTAAATCTCTACTCCATAAATCAAGAGCTAAACTTGATAATTTTTTATAGTCAACCATTTCTATATAAACAACTTTTAAAAAGATAACTACAAAAAAAGATATAAAAAAAAGAAATATTAATTTAATCCTACTATCTATTTTTTTATTAAACATATACTCACCACTTAAATATATGTAAGAATTAATTAATTTTTCATTTTTTATTATAAATTTATATCTAATAAACTTTTATATTCTAAAGAATTACTATCTAATTTAGAATATTTATCTTCTTCTCTCCTTATTCTAATAACCTGATTAGATACTTCTAAAAACTTTTTAATTTCTTTAGGATTATTATCAATAAATAAATTAGTTTGATAATCAAGATTAAGTTTAGATTTATCTTTATCAGTTATAATTATATTTTTAAAATATTTTTTTAAGTTAGATCCTTCTATTTTTTTTAATTGATAATTATAGTCTCCATAAGTTAATAAATTAATTTCTAAATTATTATATTTTTCTAAAAAAGGAATAACATCTTTAAAAACATAACTACTATTATATAAGTTATTTACTCTTGCTAAAATATTATTATTTATATTATATTCTTTAACTAAATAATTAGTTAAAATATCTAGATTAAACAAAGATGATTTAAATAGTTTAGGTTTAATCTTATTAATTGTAAGTTCATCTATATTATATTCTTGAAGTAATTTAAGATAGTCTTGGTAAAATTTATCAGTATTAAATAAAGTTCCATCAAAGTCTAGGTAAATCTTCATGTTTAACCTTTCTAACTATAACATCTTCTTTTTTAACAATTGAGTTTTCTTTAATTAAGCCTCGAACCATAACAAGGGGATAAATAGTTGTATTTCTTCCTATTATTGTTCCAGGAGTTAAAACAGCATTGCAACCAATTTCAGTCATATCTCCTACTAAAGCTCCTATTTTTTTTCTATTAGTTAAAACTTTTCCCTCATTTATTACCAAACTAACTAAAGATTCATCACTTTTAACATTACTAGTTATACTACCGGCTCCAAAATGAACTTTATAACCTAAAACGGAGTCTCCTATATAATTAAAGTGAGGAACTTTAACACCATCAAATAAAATAGCATTTTTAAGTTCAGTTGAATTTCCAATAACTGAATTATTTCCTATTATTACACTACCTCTAATATATGCACCTGGTCTTAGTTCTGAGTTTTCTCCAATTATACATGGACCAGTTATATTAACATTGTTAGCTAATTTTACACTTTGATGAAGCCAAACATCATCACCTATTTTTTTATAATCACTTCCTAAATTATTACCAAGTTTAATTATTATTTCTTTAATATGATTTAGAATTTCTGGATAACCATATTTTAATAAATAAGTTTTAGTAATAGTTTTATCTAAATCTAAATATTTTTCTATATCTATATTCATGTTTCACCTCACTTTAATTTTATAAAATTATGGGTTAAAAGTAAAGTATATTTAAAAATAAGTAGATTTAATATTTTCTATAATAAAATCTAAAAAATACCTAATACTTTCTTTGAGTAGGTATAAAGTGACGGAAAAAATGACGGAAAAAATAAAAAATGATTATTTTTTTATAATCAAATTTTATATAAAATTTATAAAATAAAGGGGTTCAAATTCCTTTAGGTATAATAAAACCCTTAAAAATAAGGGTTAAATTACAATATGGTGTCCCAGCAGGGATTCGAACCCCGGACCGATGCCTTAGAAGGGCATTGCTCTATCCAGCTGAGCTACTGGAACAAATTACAAAGATATTATACAACAACATTATTGTTTTGACAATACCTTTTTAAATTTTTTTCTTAATTTGTTGAATTATCAACATCTATATTATTTTCTTTGATTTCTGTAGTAGTACTTTCATTTGTGTCAGTTATTGTTTCTTCCAAACTAGATTTAACATCTGTTAAAGTATTATTTTCTTCTTTTTCTTCATTCAAATTTTCTTTAACATCATCTGGTTCTTTTACCTCTACTACTTCTTCATTTTTTATATCTTCTTTAGTTTCTTCTTTTTTAATTTCTTCGATTTTCTCATCTTTTTTTAAATCTAAAGAAGTATCACTACTACTATTATTATTATCGTTAATAATTTCTTTAGTATCTGATGGAACTTCTTTGGTTTCTTCATGGTTATCATTTTTAACTTCTTCAACTTGTTTAACATTACTTACAACATTTTCCGTTATTAATCTTCTAGCTGTTTGATAAACCATGATATTAACGGAACTAATTTTAACTCCATCTCTTGGATTTGATTCATGAATAATCAAACCATCACCTACATAAATTGCCACATGACTTGAATAACCTTGTGAATAACCATAAAAGACTAAATCACCAGGTCTTAAGTCTTCCTTAGCAACATAAGACCCACTATAAAGTTGACTTGCAACAGTTCTTCCTAAGCCAATACCAAACTCTTGAAAGATAAGTCTTGTAAAACCACTACAATCTGTTCCACTTGCTAAAGATGAACCAGCTGGAATATAAGGTAAACCTAAATACTTCTTAGCATAGTTTACTAAATTAGCACCTGTTAAACTATTATAGCTTGGCCTAACATAATAATTATGATATGTATTTTGACTTTGTACTTCTTTTTTAGTTACAACAGCAGTTGTTACATTATTAATACTTTCTAAAACAACTTCATTATTAATCTCATAAATAGGTCTTAAAGAATTACTACTACCCTTTAAACTAACTATTTTTTCTTGATTAAAATTTAAACAAAAAACTAAAGTCAAGATACTAATAATTAAATTATTATACCGGGGGCAACTTAAATTATTATCTGATTTCATTATTGATAAAACACCTCAATCATGTGCCAAATTTTTACGCACATTATCAATAATATCAAAATTAAATATCTAAGTCAAACAAAATTTGTCTAAACATGTAAATCAATATTTATACTTCATACAACCATATATACCAATAATAGCTAAAATAAATAAACAATAACTAAAAGAAATATGAATAAAAGTAAATATATCTAAACTATTTTTTAAAATATTCATACCTAAACTTATAAGTAAAAAACAAACATTATTTATTAGCAAAAACTTATTAACCTTTGTTATATTAAAATCAGTATAAAAATAAAAATAAACCCCATAAACAAAAACATATACAGGTACTATAAGACCTATTATTGCTAAATAAATATTTAAATTTTCAAAATATATTTTATAACCAAATATATATTCAAAAAAATTATAAAAACTTGTTATAGAATAACTAAATCCAACTATTACTAAGATTAAACCTAATATTTTCATAAATAAATATCTACTTTTCATTTTTACCTCGATCTAAAAATTTAAATATCATAGTTAAAATAAACCATATTAAAAAACTAAGAGAACTAATTCTTAAAATAGTTAAAGAATTAGAAGAATAATAACTACTATAAATATCTAAATCTATATTCATTCTTAAAAAGATAATATAGCAAGAAAAATTTAAGCAAAAGAGAAAATAATTAATTAATTTTCTTTTATAACTTAGATTAGTTAATAAAGTATAAATAAAGTTAATTATACTTATTAAAATAGTAGTAACAAATAATAAATAATTTGGATACCATATATAAGTAATTAGAAATTTTAATAAATCATAGACATATTTATTATCAAATAAAATAATTAAAAATAAATATATAAATGATAATATAAGAAATATTATTTTTAAAACTTTACTTTTTAAATTATAATTATAAATTAATAAGAACATAAAAGTTAAAGCTAATATAATACTACTAATCATAAAAGGATCATTCATACTACCTCCTAATAGGTTTCTACCCCAATTAATTCTAATATATAGACAGTTTGACTAGTTTTATCATCTTTAGTACATGTAATTAAAGTTAAAGTACTTTTATTAAGATCACGATAAATAGTTAAACTTCCTTTTTTTTCTTGTTTATAAATATTTACTACTTTATAAGAATATTTTTTATTATTATAAAGAATATAAGCTAAATCATTATTTTCTAATTTATATAAATTTCTAAAATAAGCTATATTACTAGTACCTGAATGACCTGCTAGAATAAAGTTTCCATTTACTTTATCTGGTAAATCAGAGATATTTAAAACTTCTACATGATAATTAACATTGTTGTAATATGAGTTTTTAGATAATATTCCTTGTTTTAAATTAATTTTAGGTATTTCTAAAAAAGCCATATAATTAATTTCAGGTTTATTAATTATTTCTTCTTGTTTAGTATCATCAGTTACATAGTCAACATCAACATCAAGGGTTATATTTATACTATTTTTTTCTTTATAAATATTGGCTTGAATATCATTATAAATTTCATTATTAACTGTTAATATCTTTTCATAATGAAATAAAATTAAAGCTATAAGTAAAAGGAGAGATCCTACTATAAGCATGATCTCTTCTTGTTTAATGTTTTTGTTGATAAACATAATAACCAACCAATCCTAAGCCAAATATTATGAATATAGAAGCTATCATTAAAATAACTTTAGAAGCATCAAGAGAAGTTTTTGGTACTTCTAATTCATTTATTATTTCAAATACTTGTGATGTTCCTTTATCAACTACTTTAATAACGGTATCATTGGCTTTTTGATATCCATCTGGAGCTTTGGTTTCTTTAACTGTATACTCACCTATTGGTAAATTTAAACAAGTATTACCTTGAATAGTATCAACTAAAGTATTATTTTTATCATATATTTCAAAGGTTGCTCCAGATAATTCTTGACCATCTTTAGATACTTTTTTAATACATGCTTCTAAAGGAGCATCTTTCATATCAAGAGTTTTATCAACTTTACCATTTTCGTTGATTGTAAATTCAATTGATTCTGCTGTTGCATAACCATTTGGTGCTGATGTTTCAATTAAAGTATAAGTACCAGGTTTAAGAGTGATTTGATGACTGTCTTCTCCAGTTCCATCAGCTTTTTTACAAGTTGATGTCCATTCATCAACTACTTTACCATCTTTATCCTTAATCGTTAATTTAGCACCTTCTAGACATTTACCAGTTGATGCATCACTTTTAGTAACATATACACCTGGATCATTTTCAATATAAACATGGTTATTTACAACTTCAAGTTCTATAACATCTTTATCTAAAGAAGTATCAGATGATGATGTATCAGCTTTACTACGATAAACAAAATGATATCTAGTACCTGGTTTAACATAATTAGGAGGAGCTACTATTTCATCTAAATAATAATCTCCAAATTGTAAATTAGTTAAACATTTAGCACCTTCTGTGCTAGAAGTATTAAAATCAGCATATAAAACTTCATCAAAAGTATCGTATATTTGAATAGTTGCACCATCTAAGATTTTATCTTTAGTACCTGTTTCTACTTTACTAAAACAAATTTTACTTTCATTATTGTTAACAATAACAGAAGTTGTTTTACCAGCTTTTACTTCTACTTCAATATAACCATTTTTATCAACATTAGTTGTGTTATAATCATAAACATCATAGCCAATTGGAGCACGAGTTTCTTTTATATAATATTTTCCTGGTGGTAAATCAGTAAGAGTTGCTGTTTGAAATCCATATTCATTAGATTTAATGGTACTTTCTAAATTAGAATCACTTTTTTCTTCACTACTTGAAGATATTCTTTCATAATATTTAGTTACAATTACCTTTTGTAAATTATTAGGTTTAGTATAATCTTTATAATAAATTTCAAATTTAGCTCCATTTAAACATTCCTGTTTAGTACCACCACAAATACTTTCATCAACACCATTTAAATCATATTTAATTTGAACATTTTCTTTTTTATCTTTTACTTTATAAATGATAATTTTACCAGGAGTAATATCTCTTGTAATTTGAATAGTTTTATATTCAATTGTTCTATCAGCTCCTATAAAGTCTTGGGTACTATTGCCTGAATTATAAATAGATACATTTAATTTACCATGATTAGTACCAAATTCAGCAATTATAACATCAACAGTATCTGAAACTTCAAACTTAAATTTGTTATTACTTGGATTTTCTGTAAACTCATATAATTTATTACCACTACTATCTTTAAAAATACCACTATATTTCGTTACATTAGTGTCTATTTCAATTTCAACTGTTCCATCATCATTAAAGGTTTTATTTTTAACTTTATAATAATTACTAGCAGTATTATAACTACCATATGCAACTTTAGCACGATACCAATAATATAATTGATTAATTCTATTTATAGCCTCACTACTATTTGTAGATTGATAAACATATTTATAAAAATTACCTGTTTTAGAACAACCACTACTCTTATACCAAGCTTCTTCTTCACTGGTTACTATTTTATTTTTATAATAATCTTCACATGATTTAAAACTTTTTAATTCATTGGTATCAATGTAACGATCAATTTTATAATAATGTTCATTTTCACCTTCTACGATAGCCCAAATAGATGCTTGAACAGCTGCTATAGCTTCTTGAGCTGTTAAATTATCAAAATTATAATCTGTTTGATTTTTAAGAACTTGTTTTAACTCGGTTAAAGTAATATAAGGATATGCATATTGCATCATAGCATTCAATTGATTTTGTTTATCTTGACTAAGACCACTTTTATCAAGAGAATATCTAGTTAATTTCTTATTTGTATTACCTAATTTTTTACCAGCTTCCGCACAATAAACTACAGCCTCACCATAAGTAGGAGAATTTATTAATTTAGTTCCACTTGCAGAATTTCTAAAACCAGTGTTTGAAATATGATAATGGGTATACATATTTTTAGATACTAAACGGTAAATTGTACCATTTGGTATATTACCAGTTGCATTATCAGAATAAGAATAAGATTTATTAGTAATTCCCATAATCATAAAAGTTACAACAAATGTTAAAGCAATAACTGTAGGATATATTTTTTTGTTTTTCATAAGCACCTCTCTATCATAAATTAATTATATCATTATCAAAATAATTATACAAGTAGTCTATTTTATTTTTTTAGAAGATTTATTTTCTAAATCAACTTTAAGAACAATAGCAATACTTGAAACTAAACACATTAAATAACTTCCTCCATAAGATAAAAATGGAAGTGGTACACCAGTTAAAGGAATAAGACCTAACAAGCCACCTAAATTTATAATAATATGAAGTAAAATGTAAAAGAAAACCCCATAACAAAGTAAAGCTCCTCTGGTAGTTGTACTTCTTTTGGCAATCAAAAATATTCGCCAAAGAACAATAAACATCAAAAGAATAATTACAATTGAAATAATAAGACCTAATTCTTCAACAACAATAGCAAAAATAAAATCAGTATAAGCCTCGGGTAAATATAAATATTTTTGAGTACTATTACCAAGACCTTTTCCAAATAAACCACCATTATTAATTGCTATATAACCATTACATACTTGATTACCATCACTATATATTCTTTCACAAGGATTTAAAAAATTAAACCTTTGAATTTGTCTAGCAAATACTAGTTTAACTCCATTATTTAAAAGTAATAAAAGAGCGCCTCCGATAATAGCAATAACAGAAATTATACTATTTCTTTTTATTTTTTTAGAAATAGGTAAAATCAAAAACATTAAAAATACTAAAGCACAATATAAAGTAGTAGTACCTAAATCTGGTTGTAAAGCTATTAGAAAAGCAATAGAAACTGCTAATACTAAAGGAAATAAAACTTTTTTTAAATCTTGACAATTTTTAGGAATACTATAATAAGAACTAAACCACATAATTGTAAATATTTTAGCAAATTCACTTGGTTGAACTGTAAATATACCAAAAATACTAAACCAACTCTTAGCTTGATTACTTACTTTACCATTAAATAAAACAATAACAAGTAAAGCTATAATAGCAAGTATTAAAGGAAAACTTATATAATGATATTTCCTTGTATCTATTTTTAAAATAAAAAAAGAAAGAAATAGGCTTATAACTAAAAAAGCAGATTGTTTAATAAAATAGTAATATGGACTTTTTGAATATTTCATATAACTAGTAACATTACTAGCTGAAAATATCATGATTAAGCCAAGTACTAATAATATAAAACTACAAATAACTAACCATTTATCCATCTTTTTTAGCATAAAATCATTTCCTTATTAAATTATATCTTCAATTTCTGAATCATCACTAATGGAAATAAGATTAGAACTTTTTATTTCTTCTTTTACTTCTTCCTTTTTCTCATCTTCCATTAAATTTATATTATTTTTATCATTTTTATCATTTTTATTATTTTCATTATTTTTATTATTTTTATCTTTGTTTTTTCTATTTTTAAGTTGAATAACAAGTAATACTATAATAGCTGTTAATATTAAAGCTATAACAATTATTATTACTAATTTACTTGTATTATTTTCTTTAGTTTTAGATACTTCTTTTATAATATTAATTTTATAAATATTATAATTATCATCATCATAAGAAACTTTTATTTTAATAACACTACCATCTACTAAATCTAAATTACCTGTTACACTAACATCACAAGTATCAACTAAAGGTAAGGCTTCAATTACAAGATAATTATCATCACCTATTTTTAAATCATATTCATATTTGTCTTCTTTAAAATCTAATTCGTATTTTTCTATTTTTAGACTTTTTAAATTAGTTAAAGTTTTATCTTCACTTTCAAGTCTTTTAACATTTAAGGTATAAGTTTTACTATTACCATCATTTTCAACTAAAATAGTAACGGTATTATCACCTATTTCAAGGTTTTTACCACCATTTACAGTTACTTTAGCATTTTGATCAACAGCATCGGCAACTATTTCTAAACTAGTAAAGCTTTTAACAACTGTTATTTCATAATCATAAACACCACTTTCGAAGTTTAATTTTACATTTTTAATAGTTAAACTTTTTAAATCAGTATTTTTTTCTTCTCTTTTACTTACATTTAATATATAAGTTGTTACATCTCCAGCTTCAGCTATTACTTTTATTTTAATTTCTTTAGTATCATCAAAGAAATCATAAGATATTTTATTATTTTTAAAACCATCTATTTTAGCTGATGCATTATTAGGAGTTGCTTCTATTTCAATTTTTTTAGCAGCATAACTAACACTAACATTATATTTAGTTACACCACTTTTTAAAGTTACTTCTTCTCCGTTTACATTTATTTTTTTTAAAGAGCTATCAGTAGATAATACTTTTTTATTAATTTTAAAGGTATATTCTTTAACTGTTTCATCTTCAGCTGTAACTTTTACTTTAAATTCATTTAAGCCATCTTTTAAATCTACTTCTAATTTTTCTTTAGCAACTGTTGCTTTTTCATCATTTACTTTATAAGTAATTATAACTTTCTTAACATCATTATCTTCAATTATTTTTTCACATACGTAGTTAGAACAAACAACTTTTTCATCATTTATGTATACATCTTTTAAAGTAGCATCACTACTTTTTTTAGTCTCATCTTCTGTTGTTGGCTCAGCTAAAACATTAAACCAAGAACAACAAATTATTAAAAATAATAAGACTTTTTTTATTTTCTTCATATTTAACACCTCTATATTACTTATTCATTATAGCAAATAATAAGACTATTATCAAGTAGAAAAAAATGCAACTTAAAAAAAGTTGCATTAATCAAAGAAATCATCAAAAAATTCATCATCATTTACTTCTTGATATTTATTTTCTTCTACTAAATTCATATTAGGAGTGATATTTTCATTATTTTTAGTTTGCTCTTTTATTTTATCAATTAATTCATCAATGTTTTCTGGTGTATCTTTATGTTCAACAATATTATTATCATCATCTTTAGAAATAAATTTTTCATCATTAAAATCAGATATAATATTTTGAATATTAGTATTATTATCAGAAATATTCGAAGGAGAAGTAAGTTCTTCTAAATCATCTTTAAAAGCATTACTAATTGCTTCATTGATATTTGGTTTGACTAATTCTTGACTATTATTTGAATTAGTATCTATAGTAGCTTTAGAGTCAGTCTGAGAAACAGTTTTATTAAGTAAATTTTCTTGTTCATTAGCTTTTTTCTCTTCTTCTTCAAGTTCAGCTATTTTAGCATCAATATTTTTAAGAATTCTATCAACATCAATTTTTGATTGATTATTAGGCTTTGGAGAACTTGGGAAATCAAAGTCATTGCCTCCTCCAAACATACTAGGGAAAGGTTGATCAAATCCACCTCCAAAAGGTGAAGTCATTCCGCCAGAAGATGGGAAGCCACCAGCAAATGGATTGTTTTCTTTTTTCTTTTCTTTGACAAATTCGCGAATATCAAATACTTTAACTTCTCTTCTTGGTCTTTCTTTTATATTAGATGTTAAAGCTGGTTTATAAGTTCTACCCCAATTCATTTTATAATCAGGAGTTAACTTAGTTTTAAAAGGAGCCATACGAAGTCTTCTAATGATTACTTCATTCATTTTTAGTTTTTGTAAATCACTTATAGTAATTAAAGGTCTTGTTTCTTCTTTTTCTTTATCACCTTTACCAGTTTTAACTTTAACATCTCCACACATTTTACTAATTTCTTCTAAAGCTCTTAATTCAGTTGAAATAAGATAAATCATGTTACCACAGTTACCTTTAATAGTTTCAGCATTTTGCTCACCATAAACTTCATTTAATTGAGCAAAATTTTGAATAATCATCGTAAATCGCATTAAACGACTGCGTGCAGCAGTTATCATAGTTGTAACATCTTTTAATGGTGGCATATTAGCAAATTCATCTAATAAAAAGTTAGTTCTTATTGGAAGTTTACCATTATTACTTTGAGCAACATCAATTAAAGTTTCATAAATTTGTTTGATTAAAATTGTTACTAATGAATGATATGTTTTCTTTTCATCTTGAATAATTATAAATACAGCTGTTTTTTGTCTTCCAATATCTGCTATATCAAAATCACTATGTGATAACATTTCAGATAAATTAGCACGAGAAGCAAATAATTTTATTTTTTGTTTAAAAACAGCAATAATACTCATTTTAGTATCACTAGGAGCAAGAATAGTAGATGATGCGTTAATATAAGCTGGGCTATTAGGATCTTTAGTATTAAAATATTCTTTTACATACGTACTACCCCCTATTTTATCTTCTCCAATAGTTGTCATTAAACTAATACTATTTAAATTAATTTCTTCTTCTTTAGCATCTTCAAAAAGACCTAAAGTTAAACCTGAAAAATAATCAGCTGAAGTTTTTTCCCAGAAAGGATCACTATTTTTATTAGATTCATCATATAGGATATTTAAAGCTAAGTCATCCAAAAGCTCAATTGCTTTATCTTGATTTCCACTTTTCCATAATCTATATGGTAAAGTTAAAGGGTTCCAAGCATTACCTTTTCCTGGTTCACGGAAGTTTAAAAGAACAATTTTATATCCTTTAGAACGTAGCATATTACTTTTCTTTTCATATAACTCTCCTTTAGGATCAGTTAAAATCATTGATTCTCCATGCTTAGCAAGAAGTTCAATCATCGGGAAAATTATAGCCGTTGTTTTACCAGATCCAGTTGAACCAATTACTAAGTTATGATATTCACTGTTATCAACATATATTTTTTTACCATCATTAATTAAAGCAACTCCAGCATAATCAGTATGTTCATCCATTGGATGAACAAGCTTTAATTGCTTTTTCATGTCCTTATCATCACACCATTTACTATAGCCATCACCTGATTTTTTTTCTGTTGAAAAACCAATTCCTTTATCAAATTCAAAGAAATAACTTTTACAACTAACAAGTAAAGCAACTAAAGCAAAAATATAAAAAACTATAGTTGCCATAAGTAAATCTTTACTAAAAGCAGGTAAAGGATTTAATCCGGTAAATTCTCCTGTAGCAGTCACAGATGATAAATTTGAAATTGCAATACAAACTACATATAAAAGAGCTAAGCAAACTAATAAAAACTTTTTCATATCGTCAGCATCAAAACGCATTTTTAATTTCATACTTTATTCTCCTAACTAGAAATTTGATTATTAAATTTATTTTTCTTATACATTTTTACAATTATTACAATAATAGCAATTATTACTAAAACAAGAATTAAATAAGAAATATATCTTGCTAAATCATATACATATATTTTATTTTTATTAAATGTTAAAGTAATATCTCTTATCTCATCTTTTTTAAAATTCCAGGTATAAGTATTTGTCTTTTTATAAAATGTATTAGCATTGTTGTCTTCAACAACATACGGCAAAGTAATAGAAATTGAACATGTATCAAAAGTATAAATTTCTTGATCAAATTCATCTTGAAATATAATATCACTTGCATGTAAAGTAATCAAGCCATTATTTTCAGTAACAGTAATATTTTGATATAATTGCTTATTAAAAATTGAAGAATTAGCAAATTCTTCTAATGAATTATATTTTTTGGTAGCATCAACTGATGGATAAGCATTATTTTCAACAATTTCATAACTATAACCATTTTCAATTAAAGTATTTTTGCGATTGCCTGTATCTAAAATTGATTTAATTACTGTAATTGGTAATTCTTTATATCTACTTGCAAAAAATTCAGAACTTTCAGCCATATTTATTTTTTCTTCAACAGTTAAATCTTTATTAATTGTTATATTATTGGTTACACTACATCCAGTAATTATTAATAACATTGGTATTAAAAATAATATTTTTTTCATTTTCACCTCTTTGTTATAATATGAAAACTTCCTCTTAATTGGGATGCAATTAAGTTTACACTATACCAACCATTTCCTGAACCTTTACCAGCCTTATTACGACGGTTATTTGGATCATGAACATAAACCATACCTGAATTATTAGTAGCAGTTAAAACTATGTAGTGACCATTATTAGTAAATGTACCTGGTCCCATATGAGCAATTACCATAGCATTACCACCTTTAAGAGCTGCTAAAACTTTAGCTGATTGACTTCTTCCTACTTCTTGATAGCCAAAGCCAAATCTACTAGCAAATTTTCTAAAGAAACCAGCATTAGTACCACTAATATTAGGTCCACAATCTCCTGTACTTTGAGCTAATTTCATCATATATACTGGATCATATTGTCTATTTTTAGTAAAAGATGAAGTTACGATTGCAGCTGAGGTAACCCCACAACCTGATGTTGAAATAGTACCACTCCTTCTACCACAAAAGGCTACTTTATAATCATTTTGATCGTAAAATATTACATTTCCATCAAAGGAACCATTAGCATAATCAGAAGAATCAACATATAATCCTTCTTTAATATTAATAACATCAAAAGTTGAAGCATCATAATATTTAGCAAGTATATCTTTATAACTCATGCCATTTTTAGCATCAGCCATAGCATCTTCTTGACCAAAACAACCATCTCCACACTCAGAATTATTTTTATTATTACGGTGAGAAGAATTACCAACATCTTTACTACCAGTAAAAGTAGCTGAAGTTACTCCTTTTTTAACCATAATTTCTCCAAAAATCTCATCTAAGATACTATCTAATAATTGATTTTCTTCAGCTGTTAATGGAGCATGATTACCAGCTCCAACATAAGCTGTTCCATAGGTTGAAGTTTTCCCATCAACATTATATTTTTTAGAACGATAATCACATCCATGAACTGGATCACATGATACCTGACGACAATTTCCGGTTGGAAAATACATTTTACCAGAATGTAAATCAAATCCTGATCTACTATCCCCTACTATATAAGAAGTAGCAACAATCATCATGGCTTTTAAGCCTTCTCTATATTCTTCTTTTATATAAGAATTTACTTCTCCTTCAACAACACCTTTTAAATAATCTTTAAAACTAACGGAATCAGGATAAGAAGAACCAGAACTTGCTGATGGATTATTAAAAACTCTTACATTATTAATAGTAGTAATATTATATGGTAAATCACATGTTTGTAAATATACTTGAATAATTTCACTAAGAACATCAGAACTATTTACTTTGTCTTCTCCAACTGTTCTTATAAATTCAATATACTCAAATATATCATCTACTAATTCTTTTCTAGCTTCTAAATTACTAGCATCTGGTAAATAATTTTTATAATAGCTCTTTAAAAATTCACTATTAATTAAGTTATTATAAAAATCTCCATCTTTTTCCACATTTGAATAATAAGTACCGCCACTTTTAGTAATCATCAAAGCCGCTACTGCTGTAATTTGCTTTTTAGCAGCATCATAATCAATACCTCCAGAGGAAGTATCAGAAGAACTAGAAGATGAATCTTCATCAGTTTTATTTAATTCTTCTAAACGATTTTCAAGTTCTGCTTCTGATGCTTGATCCATATTATCAGAACTTGATACTGCATCAGAACTATAAGCATATAAAAGTGGTCCAACTAAAGCATATTTATCTAAAGTAACATTATATTTTATCTGATATTCAGCAATAATTCCTTGAACCGATCCATCTTCACTACCAACAATAGCATTATTAAAATCTATTTCAGCCTGTAAAGCTTCTTTATCACCTTCGTTATAAACATAACTTTTAGATGCTTCTTTATTGGAATTCAAACTAAAGATTGAAACAACTGATGATACAAGAGCAATTATAGGTGATAAAAGAATAAAAATTAATAATATACCACCCAAAGCAAGAATAACAACTCCTGCTATCTTAGTAACAAGTATCTTTCTTTTAATATCTTCTATACTAGTAATAGTACTACCACTGCTTTCATCTTCTATATCTTCCGAAGTATCATTTTCAGTTTCTGTTGCACTACTATTCTCGTCATCTTGACTATTGGAACCATTTCCTTTATTTATTGAAAGCCTTCTTTGTTTTTGAAGACTATTAAGTCTTGATTTTCGATTTTCAGGTGATAAAGCTTTTGAAGCCTTTGAACCATTTGCACCATTAGGATTTTTACTTAATAAATCCATTGCTTTATCAGCAGCATCTATAGCCCCAGAATCATTTAATTTTTTATTAAGTTTACCAAGACGAGGAGTTCTAGCAATTCTTTTTCCTACACTATTTTCTAATTTTTGACCAGCTCTTGTTTTACTTAAAGCATTATATGCCATCCCTCCTACTGATCCACCTAAATATTTAGCGGTTGCTTTACCGGCAACATGAGCCGTATTTTTACCAGCTTCTATTTTAGCTTGTTTTTCGTTTTGTTTTTCATCATTATTCATACGGCTTCACCTTCCTTTACTACTTAAATTTTATAATCCGCCACCAGAACCAAATGAAGAAAGTTCATCTTCAGTAACAACAATATCTATTTGCATACGTCTTGATCCACATACAAACAAAGCTTGTCCTTGACTATATCTTTTAATACTTTCAATTTCATTTTCATTTAAATCAACTAAACGTGATAAATCTTCAACAGCTTGTTTTCTAAGTTGCATAATCATATAATAAGAAGCATTATCAAAAATTGCTTTACCTTGGGTTATAACCGCTGGATCAGAAAAGTCCGTTGGTTGTTGAGTAATTATAATAGTACCAGTATTATATTTACGA
>CAKPFH010000001.1 GCA_934153655.1 uncultured Bacilli bacterium | reverse complement strand
TTGTGAAAAAACAGATAAATTTAGTGTTTCAACAAATATTGGTAATGGAAAATTAACATATCCAATTGCTTTAATAATGGCTGATGAAGTTTCTCTTGCTGGGGGAAGGGATAATTATAAAAATGAAGATTATTATTTAAGAACAAATAATTTTTGGTTTACTATGACGCCTTCTAACTTCACCCAGCACAACGCCTATGCTAGCGTTTGGGTCGTGTACTCGACTGGTGAGTTGCGCGATTGGGGCACTGTCAGCTACACTTATGGCGTGCGCACAGTTATCAATTTAAATTCTAATGTTTCAATAAAAAGTGGCGATGGAACTATGGAAAATCCATATAAATTATCATAAAAAAACTTAAATCTCTTGATTTTCTTAATAAAGTTTGGTATTATTTAATACATAAACAGATGAGAAAGACGGAGTATTATAAGTTTTTTAGAGAGTCTATGATTGGTGAAAATAGATAAATAAGTAATATTCAAATCACTTTTGATGTGTTCATATGAAACGGTAATGCGTTATAGTTTTAAGTTAATAATTAAGGTGGTACCACGGTTTTTTCGTCCTTTGGTAGTGCCTTTTTTTATATATGTTAGGAGGAAAATATGTTTAAAGAATTAGAAAAAGTTAAAACAAGTGAAGTTGAAAAGTCTATAAGTGAAAAATGGGAAAAAATGCATATTCTTGATAGATGTATTGAAAAAAATGATAAGTATTTTGTTTTTTACGATGGACCTGCAACTGCTAATGGTTTTCCAGGACTTCACCATATGGTTGCTAAGTTTTTAAAAGATAGTTTTTGTAAATATAAAACAATGCAAGGTTATAAAGTTCTTCGTAAAGTAGGATGGGATACTCATGGTTTACCTGTTGAAGTTGAAGTTGAAAAGACTCTTGGTTTTAAAAATAAAACTGATATTGAAAAATATGGAATTAAAGAATTTAATGAAAAATGTAGAGAAATAGTTTGGAAAAATGAAAAGGCATTCTCTGATTTAACAACCAAGATGGGACAATTTGTTGATCTTAAACATCCATATGTTACTTATGATAATAATTATATTGAAACTGAGTGGTATATTTTAAAGAAATTTTTTGAAGAAGGATTATTCTATGAAGGAGTTAAAATAGTACCTTATTGTACTCGTTGTGGAACAGGTCTTGCAAGTCATGAAGTTGCTCAAGGCTATAAAGAAGTTGAAGCTCAAACAGTAATTGTTCCAATGAAGAAAAAAGATGAAGATGCATACTTCTTAGTTTGGACAACAACTCCATGGACTTTAATTGCTAACGTTGCTTTATGTGTAAATCCAGATGAAGATTATGTTAAAGTTTTAAGTAAAGGTTATAAATTTATCTTAGGTAAAAATCTTGCTAGTAAAGTATTAGGAGACGAGTATGAAATCCTTGAAGAATACAAGGGTAAAGATTTAGAATATATGGAATATGAACAATTAATACCAAGTTTAAATATTCCTGGTAAGGCTTTTTATGTAACAGTTGATAATTATGTTACCATGGAAGATGGAACTGGTATTGTTCACCTTGCTCCAGCCTTTGGTGAAGATGACTCAAAAGTAGGTAAAAAATATCATTTACCATATGTTAACCCAGTTGGAGAAGATGGAAAATATACTGATGGTTTATGGAAAGGTATGAGTGTTTTTGAAGCTGATTTAGAAGTTATTAAATATTTAAAAGCTAATGATAAATTATTTAAAAAACAAAAAATGGTTCATAATTATCCTCATTGTTGGAGATGTGGAACACCACTTTTATATTATTCTAAACCAAGTTTTTATCTAGAAGTTACTAAATTAAAAGATAAAATCGTGGAAGCTAATAAACATGTTAATTGGTATCCTGAATATGTTGGAGAAAAAAGATTTGGTAATTGGCTAGAAAATTTAAATGACTGGGCAATTTCAAGAAGTAGATATTGGGGAACACCTCTTCCTTTATGGAGATGTGAATGTGGTCATGATGAAATGATAGGTTCAAGAAAAGAATTAGTTGAAAAGTCAATTGAAGATATTGATGAAACTATTGAATTACATCGTCCTTATGTTGATGAGATTCATATTAAATGTCCAAAATGTGGTAAAACTATGAATAGAGTAAAAGATGTAATTGATTGTTGGTTTGACTCTGGTTCTATGCCATTTGCTCAGTATCATTATCCATTTGAAAATATGAAATTATGGCAAACGCAATTTCCAGCAGACTTCATCTCAGAAGGAATTGATCAAACAAGAGGTTGGTTCTATTCATTAATTGTTATATCTGTTTTCTTAAAAGGTGTAGCTCCTTATAAAAATGTTTTAGTAAACGACTTACTTCTTGATAAAGAAGGTAAAAAGATGAGTAAATCTAAAGGAAATATTGTTGAACCATTCTCAACTATTGAAAAATATGGAGCCGACACAGTTAGATTTTATCTTCCATACGTATCTCCTGTTTGGACACCTTTAAAATTTGATGAAGAAGGTCTAAAAGAAGTTTATTCTAAATTCTTTAATCCTTTATTAAATACTTATACTTTCTTCCAAACTTATGCTAATATTGATAGTGTTGACCCCCGTGAATTTGAAGTTAAATACGAAGATTTAGAAGAAATAGATAAATGGTTATTATCTAAATATAATAAATTACTTAAATACGTAACTAATTCCTATGAAGAATATGATTTAAATAAAGTAGTACGTGCTCTTGTAGTCTTTGTTTCAGATGATTTATCTAACTGGTATATAAGAAGAAATAGAAATCGTTTCTGGGCAAGCAAATTAGATAATAGTAAAAAGGCAGTTTATAAAACAACTTACAATGTCTTAGTAGGTCTATCTAAAATGATAGCTCCAATTGTTCCATTTGTATCAGAAAACTTATATACTAAGTTAACTGATGAAGAAAGTGTTCATCTTGCTGATTTTCCAAAATATGATGATGGTTTAATTGATCTTAAATTAGAAGAAAAAATGGATACCGTTCGTGATTTAATTTCTCTTGGAAGAAAGATAAGAGAAGATGTTAAAATAAAGGTTCGTGAACCACTAAGTGAAGTAATACTTGATAAAAAACAAGAAAAATTAATAGGTGATTTAACAACTTTAATTGAAGAAGAATTAAATGTTAAAAAAGTAGTATTTACAAATGAAATAGATTCTTATATTAACTTTGAAATTAAACCTAACTTTAAAGTATGTGGTAAATTATTTGGTTCTAATATTAAATCATTAACAGAATATTTACAAAAACTTGATAAAGAAACAATTAAACGTCTTGAAAATGATGAAGTAATTACTATTACTTTAAATAATACTAACTACGATCTTAATAAAGAAATGTTAGATATAAGGGTAAACTCAAAAGAAGGATACAACTCAGGTGTTATTAATAATTCATTTATCATCTTAAATACAACTTTAACAGATGATTTAATAAATGAAGGAATAGCCAGAGAACTAATTAGTAAAGTTCAAAACTTAAGAAAGGTAAAAGACTTTAATATAACAGATAGAATTTATATTTACTATTATGCTGATATTAACTTACTAGAAAAATTAGATAGATATATAGATTTTATTAAAAAAGAAACTTTAAGTGATTCTCTTATCTTTGAAAAAACAACAGATGATATTACTAATTTAAATGGAATAGATGTTTACTTAGATGTTAAAAGAGTATAAGTTATTAACTATTAGTTAGTAACTTTTTTCTAGACTTTAAAGTAAAAAAATAGTAAAATAAAGTTAGAGGTCACCATGAAAGATAAAACAAGAAAAAGAATTAAAAATATAACTATTTGTACTCTAGCTTTCTTAATTATAAATAAGGGAATAAAACTAGTTAAAAATAAAGAAACAGCTTTAAAAGTTATTTCTAATCATGAAAATATTACTTGTCATGCTACTAATTTAGTAGCTCATCGAGGTTTTTCAGGAATGTATCCAGATAACTCTTATATAGCAATTAATAAAGCTATCGAAATGCCATGTGTAAATTTAATAGAAATAGATGTTAGATTAACAAGTGATAATACCTTAGTTTTACATCATGATACATCTACTAATATAGATGATTTAAAAGTATCAATTGCTTCTATAGATTTAACAGATATAGAAGAAGATTTAGTTATAAATGATTTTAATCTCTATAATTTAAGTGATTTAACTAGTAATGATTTATTATTTCTTTATGAAAGATATTTAAATAAAAATAAAGATGTTAATTACTTAATAAAATTAAAAAATTTAATTACTTTTTATATGAAAAAAACTGATAAAAAATTAATAATAGATATTAAAACTAATAAAGTTGATTTAACTTTCATGGAAGAACTAGATAAAATATTAAGTAATTATAAAGATAGAATTTATTTACAAACAGATTGTTATGATTTTTTAATAGAAATGAAATATAGATACCCTGATTATAAATATTTATATATAATAAATTCTTCTACAGATTTAGATAAAATGAATATAGATATAGATGGTTTTACTATTAAATATAGTTTATTTGATGAAATTAAATTAAAAGAAAATAAGTTATATTTTGTTTATACGATTAATTCTAAAGAAAAGTATTTAGATTTAATAAATAGTAAAAATTATCATGATAATATTTATATAATAACTGATAATCCGGATTATATATGTGGTTTAGAAAATATTAAAGTATTAGAAAAGAGGTAAGTATGGGAATATTATATGTTGTTGCAACTCCAATTGGTAATTTATTAGATATTACAAGAAGAAGTATAGAAATACTTAATAATGTTGATATTATTTTATGTGAAGATACTAGGAATTCTTCTCATTTATTAAAAGCTGTAGATATTAAAACTAAGTTAATGTCTTATCATAAGTTTAATGAAACAACAAGAAGCAAAGAAGTAATTGATTTACTTAAAAATGGTATGAATATAGCAATTATAACTGATGCTGGTACACCTTGTATATCAGATCCTGGTAGTATATTAGTTCAGGAAGCTCTAAAAAATGATATAGAAGTTTATTCAATTCCTGGTCCATCTGCTGTTATTACTTCTTTAACTTTAACTGGATTATCTATTGATAATTTTGCTTTCTATGGTTTTTTAGATAGAAAAAATACTAAACAAATAGAAAAACTAAAAGAAATAGATAAAAATGATGTAGAAATAATTGTTTTATATGAGTCTCCTAAAAGAATTATTAATACTTTAAATAATATCTTAGTTGCTATGAATAATCCTTATGTTGTTGTTTTAAATGAATTAACTAAGAAATTTGAAAAGAAATATTATGGTTTAGCAAAAGATGTTATTACTAAATTAGAAAATAATTCTAATCATGAACTTGGTGAATATGTTATAGTTATTAAGAAAAATGCAAAAGAAATATTAAATGAAGATGAACCTAGTTTAGAAAGTTTATTAATAGATAAAATAATAAAAACTAATTGTACTATGAAAGATGCTATTAATGATTTAGCAAGTAGTTATAAAGGAAAATATTCTAAAAATGAGTTTTATAATGCTTCTATTAATATTAAAAATATTTTAAATAAGAATTCAAACTAATATTTTGAATTCTTTTCTTAAATATTTAAAAAGTTCATATAATTTAATATGAAATTACCTAATATTGATCCTAAATTATTTTCTTTTAGTGCAGTCATAGTTGGTTATTTATTAATTGATGATATGACTGCTAATGAACAAAATGCTCTTGGTAATTGGTTAATGTTAACAGCTCAAGTAATCTCAACAAATGCTTTTTATAGACAAGTTCTAGAAGAAAGAGAAATTAATAATGATATGACTAAAGATGATATTATTAAGATGTTAAATAAACTTATTAAAGCTATATTAGAAGGAATAGATAATTTAGATAAATAAAAAAAGAGCTAGGCTCTTAATTACATTTGTATACTTCATCTTCAAAGTAATCATTTTTAATAATAGCAAGAGTTTTATTCTTAAGTTCATCTGATACTTTATCACTTGTTAAATCTAGTTCTTTAGTTATAGTTATAACATTATCTTTTAAACTAATTTTGCAATTTATATAACCATATTCTTCAACTCCATCACATTTAGTTTTATAAAAATCAAGTTCTTTATCCATATCATAGTCAAGTAAATAAGTAAAAGTATCTCTTTCAATTTGATTTAATAATTTAGAACCATCTTCATTAAAATTATAAGTTTTATAAAACCTTTCTTCAATAGCAATTGGACTTGTTTCTCTTAAAGTATTTTCTTCTTCAATTGAAGTAAAGTTATTTTTTCCATTTCTTTTATCAACTAAATATTTTTTTATATTTTCACTTCTAACACATTCATATTTATTAGTATAATTTATATTATTTGATTTATCATTTAAGGTTTCTTTTGTGCAACCAATGGTTAATAATAAAGAACTTAAGATAATAATTTTTTTATATTTTTTCATATTTCTCCTTAATTTTTCCAGGTTCTATCACCTGATAAACTACCTGTTTTACCATCTATATCAGCTGTATAATAAGTACCATTACATCTTGCTATAAAAGTATATTTTAAAACTGTAAAAGTGCTACTTAAATCAGCTTGAACAAGTTCACATTCACTTTCTTGAAGTTTAAAATAAGTTAAACCAATTTCTTTGGCTTTATCCTTACTTATACTTGGTTTTTCCATTTCTTCTTTACTTTCTTCTAAAATACTGCCAGTTACAGAATCAATTGTTAAATAATATTTAAAGTCATCATTTAAACCGGTAAATTTATAAGTTTTACAGTAAGATCCTTTTATATCGTCATAAATAGCAAGGCTGCTTGTTTTAAAATAAATACCTGCTAAATGATTAGTAGCAATTTCTCTGACCTTTGCTTCTCCTATTAATTCTTTATAATCATAAACATAATTATATGGTTTATTTTTATTAAATGTACACCAAGCCCCACTTGTATCTCTAGAAGAGGCTGGGGGAGTAAGACTACTAGAACTAGAATTATTATTATTGTTGTTATTAGTAGTATTATTCTTGTTTTGTTCTTGTTGTTTCTTTTCTTCTTGTTTTTTTTCTTCTTGTTTTTTAATTTCTTCTTGAACTTTTTCTTTTGCATCTTGAACACTCATATCTTTTACATCTTCTATTTTAAGAGATGTATCTTTAATTATTTCTTCAAGATACGAAGCCTTACTTTCAGTTATGTTATACTTAGTAGCAATTTCTTTGGAACTTTCAGTTATAGTAGGAATAATTATTTCTCCTTTAATACTTTTATTTTCTAAATATTCACTAATAATAGTTTTCAAGTCATCTGCCTTATAAGTACCATCGACACTTACTAAAATAGTAGTATCATTTTTTAAGTATTCTAAACTATGAGATTTTTCTAAAATACTTTCAATTACCTCATCCAAAACCTTACCCTTATAATCATCTATAATAACTTTTTTACCATCTTCATTTAATCCAATTAAGTTTATAACTTTGTTTTCTTTATTAAGTTCTATTTTTAAACTAGGATTAATATCAAGAACAATACTTGATGTGATAGTTGTATCTAATTTAATCTTATTATCTTTTCTAGTAAAAACATAAATACAGATAAAAGTAGATAGTAAAATAACCATAATAAATGATATTAAAAATACTTTCTTTTTCATAAACTCCTCTCTATAATAATTATTATATCTAAATATTAAAAAAAAAGAAAATGTTTTTAATTAATTTTCTTTCTATATTTAACTTTACCTAATCTTATACAAATAGAAGTTAGTTCTTGATTATCTTTTTCTAAGAGTTTATTAAAATCATTTTTAATATTTCTAAAATCGTATTTCATGAAATGAGTTATTACATAACTACAATCTTTTATATCGTTTTTATATTTTAATAAGAAAGTTTTGATAGGAGAAGATATTTGAAATACCCAGATAGGAGATACAATTATTATTTTTTGATATTTACTAAGATTTACTTTGATATCATCAATTGGCATATATTCTTTTAGCATATTATATCTTCCACACCATAAGAAGCCAGTTGTATTATCAGTTTTTTCCTTAGTAGTTAATTCTAAAATATCATATTTGTTATTTGCAATTTCATAAGCAATTTTCTTGGTATAACCCATTCTGGAAAAATAAACAACTAAGGTATTAGAATTTTTATTTATTTTATAATCATTTTCATCAAAGTTAAAGTTTTCTTGGCAGTAAAAAACATAAGTCATATAACCAGTTATTAGTTGAATAAAACCAATTATAAAAAAACTAATTGATAAAATATTTCTTGGTAAAATTATAAATTGAATAATAATCCATAACATAAGAGTAAAACCAAATATAGTTCCAAGAATTATTCCTATTTTTTTATTTTTTAATAAATAATAAAAAGCTATTACATTAGAAATACCATTTACTATTAACAAAGATATTCCGGAAAAAATATAATTTTTAAATAAAATATTAGAAAAAGGTAAAACTTTGAAATAGGGTAGTAATGTATCCATTTCTAATAGTTTTCCAGTTGGATTAATAAACATCATAATACTTCCATATAATGCTCCAAGTCCAACAAATAAACACCAAAACATAAGAAATTTTTTAGTTATTTTATATCTATTCATTTAAATCACCTAAATAATTATAACATTAAAAAAGAAAAATAAACTGTTATTTTCCTTAATTAAAATTTCTTCAAAGTTTTTGTATTTTTTAGTTTTAATTTTTCCATTTTCAATTGCTTCAGCCTCTTTTAAGGCTTTAATTAATCTTTTATTTGGTATTTCAGAAGTGTTTTGCTTTTTATTTTTAGATACATTCATATTTTTTCCTATATAACTTAATGTAATTTATCAAGAATTGATAATTTTTTAATTTTTAAATTATTATTTTTACCAGTTCCTAATTCAATATCAGGATTAATTTTACCATAGTAATCACTACCACCACTTGTTAATAATTCAAATTTATTTGCTATATCTAAGTAGTAATTTTTTTCATCTTCCGTATAATTTGAATGATATACTTCAATACCTTTTAATTTATAATTAATCATTTCTTTTAAAAGAATTAAAAAATCTTTTTCAGATAAATTTAATGCTTTTGGATTAGCTAGAACTGGAATACCACTACAATTTATTATTAAATCTATACATTCTTGATATGATAAATCTTTATTTAATCCTTTTATTTTATTATAAGCTTCATTTAAATATTTATTATAAGCCTCTTTAATTGTAGTTGCATATTTGTATTTAACACAAAGTTTAGCTAGACTAAAGTAATTTAAACTATTTGTATTAATTATTTCTTTTATATCTTCATAATTAAAACTAATTTCATAATCTTTTTTCATTTGTTCTAAGGTTGCTAAAATTAAATATAAACGATTATTTTTTAAATAACTCATCTTTTCATTTAATAATTTATTATCTAAATCAATTCCATAACCTAAAATGTTTACTTTTCTATTATTAAGAGTTGTTTGTAATTCTATACCATTAATTATTTCTAGTTGACTATCTTTAATTAATTCATCACTGTTTATATTTTTAATTCCTTCAATTGTATTTATATCAGTTATAGCAAGTGTTTTAATTCTTTTTTCTATAGCTAAGTTTATTAATTCATCAGGTTGTAAAGATCCTCCTGAATAACTTGTATGAGTATGTAAATCAATTATTTTTTCACTATTTTTATAAGGATTTATCACTTTGTCAAAATAGATATTATTTAATCCTTTTAACATCTCTTTATTTTCTCTTTCTTCCATTTCATAAAAAAGTTTACTAGCAGTTTTTTTCATGTTTTTCCTCCTTTAACAATCTAATCTTATTATATCTAAAAAAAGAAAAATAAACTAGTTATTTTCCTTAATTAAACCATTTTCAGTTAATATATATAAATCATCAATGACATTTGTAATATATTTTCTATCATGAGATACACTTATAATTGTACCTTTAAATTCTTTTAAAACTTTTCTTATAATAGGATTTGATAAAGGACTTAGATTTCTTGTTGGTTCATCTAATATGAGTACATTACAGTTAGTAAGAACTAATTTTATTAGAAATAATTTAGCTTTACTACCCATGCTTAAATTATTAATAGAACCAGTCATTTCTTCTTTAGCAAAATGCATATTACCTAAAAACATTCTTATTTTAGTTATTTCATCTTTACTATAATCAGTTGCTAAAAAATCAATTGGAGTTTTAAAATTATTTAAAATATCATCATAGTTTTGGGGCATGTAACCAACTTTTAAATCATTTTTATCTTTTAAAATATTATAAACTAATTTAATTAAAGTTGATTTACCACAGCCATTTTTACCAATTATACAAATATGTTTAGGACCAATTATATTTAATTTAATATTTCTAGCAAGTACTTTATCTTGAATTTTTAATTCTTTTAATTCTAAGTCAATTATAGTTTTAGTTTTAGGAATAAAAACATTTTCAAAGAAGAAATTAATATTTTCTTCAACATCTGGTATTTTAGTTAATTCCATATTTTTTAATTTCTTTTCTTGACTTTTTAAAGCATGCATTTTAACTTTTAAACCTTTAGCAATAAAAGGATCTTTTCTTGATACAGTGTTTTGTTTATAAGCAACTTTATCCATGATTTTTTGTAATTTTTCTTGTTTTTTTAAAAATTCTCTTTTTTCATTTTTAGCAACACTTGTTTCTTTTTCAATTCTTTTTAATCTTAAATTAACATAAGTATCATAATTTACTTTTAGAATTGTTGTTCTACAATCAGTTTTTTTCATTGTTTGTTCTAAATGTAAAATCATATTAGCTGTTCTTGCTAAAAGAGTTTCATCATGAGATATATAAATAATAGGTTTATTAGTATTATTGATAAAATCTTCTAAAAAAATAAGAGTTTCTAAATCTAAATCATTAGATGGTTCATCTAAAAATAATATATCATATTTTATTATTAAAAGTTTTATAAGACTTATTTTAACTTTCTCACCACCTGATAAGTTTTTTATTTTCTTATCTAAAATAGTATCATCTAATTTAATTAAATCTAAGTATTTATAAAAATCTGTTATGTTGTCATAATAAGTATTTAAATTTGTAAATAAGTAATCAAATACTTTATAATCTAAATATTTATTATTTATTACTTGTTCTAAATACCCAATTCTATTGTTATGTAAGTTAATAGAACCTTCAATATTTGCATATTCACAATTACCAAGTATTGCTTTTAAAAGAGTAGATTTACCATTTCCTTCTTCGCCAATTATAGCAAGTTTATCACCATAATTTAAGGTAAAGGATAAGTTTTTTACTAAATATCTGTCATCGATTTTTATATTTAAATTATTTATTTCTAACATATGCCTCCTCTTGGCATATTTAAAGCTATGCCAGACTATTTAATTATTTTTCTCATGCTTTCACCTCCAAAATAAGTAAAATATATTTATAGTATATCATATTATAAAAAATAATAACTAAAAGTTAGTTATTATATAAACATTATTAGTAAAAATATAATTAAAAAACCAATAAAGATCATTATTATAAAATTTAAAATAGCTTTTTTATCATCGTTATTCATAGCATTTATTTGATTAATAGATGCTTTAATGGGATGTTTTATTTGCTCTTTTACATAAGCAATATCTTTTTCAGCTTTTTGATAAAATTCATCACCAAAGTTATTTTTAACCCAGTCTTTATCATAGTATTTATCATTTTTACTAAAAGAATAAGACTTAGTTACTTTAGCATACATATTATTATAAGAAGAATTATATTCATTTCTATCTAAATATAAAAGAAGAGCAGTTATTCCATCACTTAAATTTTCATATCCTTCTTTTAAATAGCAACAATATTCCTCATTATTATTAATAACAGCATTACATTTTAAAGCTTCTCCAATTTGAAGTTCTCCATCATATAAAGGAAAATGTCTTATATAACCATCTTCTTTAGAATAACAAAAATACCTTTTATTATCTATTTCTATAACATAACGACTTTTAAATAATTCATTAGTTTCATGATAAATTTTAAATTCTTTTTCTGAAGATGTAAATAATAATTGATTAAACTTTTGACTACCAGTTATTAAATATTTAAAAGGAAATATTTCTTCTTTTAAATTATCAAGATATTTATAATCAGTTTTATAAACTAAATTATTATTTAAATCATATATTTCTATTTTTCTTAGTTTTTCTAAATTAAAAGGTTCTTCTATTGATATATAAGGTAATTTAGCAAGATATTTTAAAGTATTATTATGTTTTATTTCAAATTTAACTTCTCCTATATTTCTAACTTGTAATAATTCTATTTTCATATAAACTCCTTTACTATGGTTAAATTATATCATATGAAAGTAAAAAAATATTAATAATTTGTTGGATTAGTTTTTTTTAAAACAAAAATGTAGTTAGAGGTGTTGACAAAATATTTAAAAAGGTACTAGAATATATAATTAATTCATGCTATCATATAATTATGATAGAGAGAATAGGGAGGAATATTGGAATGAAAAGTGTAAATTATAATGCTATTGATATAGCAAATTGGTTTTTATGGTACAATAAAGTACAACAAGGGATGTATGTAGATAATGATAATTATGATGTTTATGAGGGTTTAACTCATTTAAAAATTCAAAAATTATTGTATTTTGCTGAAGGAGTAAGTTTAGCTGTAGATGATAAATCATTATTTAAAGAAAAGATATATGCATGGCCACATGGACCTGTTGTAAAGGAGGTTTATGAAAAACTTAATTCTAATGGGCGTAAGGAAATAGAATTTGATGAAAAAAATTTTCCTAAAATAAAAGAAATAAATAAAAATAATAGTACTTATAATTTGTTAGTTTCAGTATATGATAGCTATGCAGGTTATACCGCATGGCAATTAAGAGAAAAAAGTCATGTAGTTGGTGGTCCATGGCAAATAACGGTAGATACAAAAGGTATGCAAAAAGAGATAGATAAAAAATTAATTAAGGAATATTTTCGAAGGATTGTAAGAGTAGAGAATGAGTAGTAGAAAATTAATAAATAAAGATTCAGCTAAAAATATTATTCCGTGTACTTTTTGTAATCCCAAAAAATATTTAAAGTTTTGTTTTTCTTTTATTTCATATGAAAATGATTGCTCTAATGAAGCAGATAAGATAAAATTTTTTGAACGATTATTATGGTTGTCAAAATCTCCATTTGAAGAAATGATGTTTACTTATAAAGGTGATAAAAATAAATGGTTTGAAACAATTCCATTAAATGAAATAAGGAAAGATATACCGAAAGAATTCAGAGATATTTTTCCAAGTGAAACAAATGAAAAGTATTATGTTTTTAGAGTATATCCAGCAGGTATTCCTAATGGTACGGCCAATCCTAGAATAATTGGTATGATAAAACATAGTGTATTTTATATATTTTATCTTGATTGGAAAGGTAAGTTATATAATCATTAGTCTAAGATTAAAGGGACTTATTATGAGTTCTTTTAATTTACAAAAAAATATAATTATTTTGTATGATTATTATGTTTCTAAAAATATGTACCTAAAATGTACCTAATTAATTAAGATAATAATAAAACCCTTATAAAATAAGGGTTAGTTTGCTATTTGGTGGAGCTGAGGAGAATCGAACTCCTGTCCGAAATTATAGATAAATAAACTTCTACAAGGTTAGTTAATTTATTAAATTCATTAGATTTTAAGCAAATTAACAAGCATAAATCTAACTAGTTTAGTAATATTCATTATTATTCCTAAACAAAATAATAATATAATCTACAAGAATAAATTCCAGAAAAGATTCGTAGATAAAATCTTTAAGGAATATTTGCTTTTATAAACTAAGCAAATGCTAATTGATTATTGTTTCCAGTTATATTTAACTGATTATTTAACGCATAAGTGCGCCTTGCAATTTAAGTTCTAGTAATCCCGTCGAAACCATGACAGCCCCAAAACACTTTGATTATAGCATATTTTAAAAAAATAGTAAAGATGACTTGACTATAATTTTTTCTTGTGATAAGATTTAGTTATAAATGATAGGAGGAAAAATGAAAAATAAAAAAGGTTTTACTTTAGTTGAATTACTTGCTGTTATCGTTGTTCTTGCAATTGTTATGGGTATTGCTGCTGTTGCTATTACTAACGTACTTGATTCAACAAGAAAAAATGCTTTTGTTGCTTCAGCTAAGCAATTCGTTGAAGGTGCTAAATCTTTAGTAGAAGCAGATATGGTTGAAGCAATGTTAGGTGGATCTGGTACTTATGTAACAACTTGTGCTGGAACATTTGATATAGCATTAAGTAATATTAAAACTAAAGGTGCTGATACAGATAAAACTCCATGGGGAACTGCTTATGATAAAGCTGGTTCTAAAGTAACAGTTACTGCATCTGATAATTGCCAAACATTTACATATGCAATTTATTTAAAAGATGCTAATGGAGACCATTATATATCTAATGCATCAGGAACAACTACTGCTGTTGCTGAAGGTAGTTTAAATTCAGCTCACGTATTTGCTAAGACTCAATAAAATTTAGTGTGAAGTTGAACTGAATAAGCAATAAAATTTAGTGTGAAATAGAGATGATAATTTGTCATCTCTATTTTGTGTTATTATAAAGTAAATAATAATGATGATAGGAGGTATAAATGAAAGATTATTATTTACTAATAGGATTAAATAGCAAGGAGGTAAAAATAAAAGAATTTAATCAGAAAAATAAAGGATTAATCGAGATACATATAGAAAATAAAAAGCAAAAAGTAAGGTGTCCAATATGTAACAAATTTACAAGTTCTGTGCATGATAGATTAAAACCAATAAAGAGTAATTATTTAGATAGTTGTGGTACAAATGTAAATTTAATTATATATAAGAAGAGGTATCATTGTTATAATTGACAAGTAAAGGTAGTATATCAAATAAAGTAAAAATACAAATAAGAAAGGAATTGCTTAATTATAATTTATCTTTAAAATATATAGCAGAAAAAAATAGAGTTTCAATAACATCAGTAGAAAATGAAATGTTAAATATAATTTCATCAATGCCTAAACATGTAATTAATTTACCAAAAGTAATATCATTTGATGAATTTAAAGCAGATACAAGAGAAGGAAAGTATGCTTTTATATTAAATGATTCAATACATAAAAAAGTATTAGATGTATTACCAAATAGAAAAAAAGAATGTCTAATGCAATATTTTACATATTGTGATAATAGACATTCAGTAGAGTTCGTAATATCAGATATGTACGAACCATATTTATTGGTCACCAAAACAATGTTCCCCAGAGCAAAGTATGTTGTTGACCGATTTCATTATATCACTTATATAATGGATGCGCTAGATAATATAAGAATAAGATTACAAAATTTATATGGAGAAAAAAGTAAAGAATATAAATTATTAAAAAATAAAAAGAATGTTAGCTTGTTAAAAAAATATAGTAATGATATAAACTGGTTTGTAATAACAAAAAGATATAAAAATGGACACATGATAGATGTTTTACCATCAGATATACTTGATGATATATTTAAAATATCAAATGATTTAAAGAAAGGGTATTATTTAAAAGAGGAATTTTTAGATATTGTTCATCATTATAATCAAATGGATGTTGATGTGCAAATAACTAGATGGATTAGTAAATGTATAGAGAAAAATATACCAGAGTTTATAGAAGCAGCAGGAACAATATCTAGGTGGAAAGAATATATATTAAATTCATTTATAGATGAAAGATATAGTAACGGATATACAGAAGGAATAAATAATAAAATAAAAGTAATAAAAAGAAATGCTTTTGGGTATAAAAGTTTTGAATTATTTAGAGGAAGAATATTATATATATTTAATGGTAAAATAAGTGCCACAAATAAAAATAAAAATCGCTCCAAAGTTAAAAAATAACAAATATATTTTTTACTCCAAGTAGGTTTTTTTAATTGTCCAAAAAATACCATAAAAAGGCTAAAAAAAACATGTTATGATTTTTAGTACCAAAAAACATGTTTTTTTTCATATATGACAACGATTTTGTCAATTTTTACTTCACACTAGATTTTATTGAACCTTTGCCTAAATAGTTATTAAAGTTCAATTTTTTGAACTTTTTTCTTTGTCTTAATTTAAATATTTGTTATAATTATTAAGGAAGCTTATTTAGGAGGTTTATATGTTAATAATAGGTTCACATGTTGGTTTTAATAAAGATAAACAATTACTTGGTAGTTTAGATGAGGCTTTGTCATATAAAGCTAATACATTTATGTTTTATACAGGAGCTCCTCAAAATACAAAAAGAGTAGAAATAAATGATGATTTAACAAATCAAGCAATTTTAAAAATGAAAGAAAATAATATTGATATTAATAATATAATAGTTCATGCTCCTTATATTATTAATCTTGCTAATAATAAAGAAGATGATAAATATGATTTTTCTATTAGGTTTTTAATTGAAGAAGTTAAAAGATGTGAAAGTTTAAAAATAAAATATTTAGTATTACATCCAGGAAGTCATGTTGGTCTTGGAGTAGATGTTGGTATTAAAAATATAATATTTGCTTTAAATAAAGTTTTAGAAAATGATAATTCGGTTACAATTTTACTTGAAACTATGGCTGGTAAAGGAACTGAAGTAGGAAGTAATTTTAAAGAGTTAAAAGAAATAATAAATGGTATTAATAAAAAAGAATTAATAGGAATTTGTATGGATACTTGTCATATGCATGATAGTGGTCTTGATTTAACTAATTTTGATGAGATTTTAACTTTATTTGATAAAGAAATTGGTTTATCTTATTTAAAATGTATTCATATAAATGATAGTAAAAATATAATTGGTTCTAGAAAAGATAGACATGAAAATATTGGTTATGGAACAATTGGTTTCACTAATTTAATTAATATTATTTATAATGAAAGAATAATTGATATTCCTCATATTTTAGAAACTCCTTATGTAGGAGAATTTGCTCCTTATAAAGAAGAAATAGATATGATTAGAAAAAAAGAATTTAAAGATTTTAAAAATGTCTAGTTTTGTCTAAATTAAAAAAAGTTTTAAAAAAACTTGGTATAAATTAAAAAGTATGCTATAATTAAGATGTCTAGATAATTTGATACATTGTTAGTATAAATCCTACAAAAAACATTATACGGGAGTCCTGATCAATAGTTGGTGTTGAATGCTTGGGTGTGAGTTCTCGAGAATCCTAAAAACTAGTATGGATGCCCACCTGATTAAAAATCGGGTTTAATTTCCCAATGGTCGGTTTTCTGGATGTAAATATGTGTAAATAAGAAATAGTAATTTGGCAGTTATTGTCGAAGCTATTTCTTTTTGTTTATACATGTTATATAGTTCTCTTGGTGATAAAATGAGAGAGGAACTAAAAGAATTAATAATTGAAAATCAAAACTTAATTTACAGTATTGCATCACGTTTTAAAGGTGATAAAGATGATTTGTTTCAAGCAGGATGTCTTGGGTTAATTGATGCTTATTATAAGTATGATAAATCTTATAATACTAAGTTTACAACCTATGCTTATCCATTTATTACAGGAAGTATTTATAAATATGTTTTAAGTGATAAAAGTATAAAAATGTCACCTGAGATGATAAAACTTAAACAAGCTGTTTTAAAAGCTGAAGATTATTTAACCCAAAAACTAAAAAGAGGCCCAACTGATATGGAACTTGTTAATTTCTTAGAAATTCCTATAACTAAATTAATTGAAATAAGAAATATGGATACTTTAAGTTTAGATGATGATACAAATGATAATACTTTATATGATTTTATTAGTTTAGATAACACCAGTAAAGATGATTTAATTTTATTAAGAGATGCTTTAAATAAATTGGATTATAGAGAAAAAGAACTTATTTTAAAACGATATTTTTATAATATGACTCAAAGTGAAATAGCTAAAACTTTAGGTGTAAATCAAGTAAAAGTAAGTCGTGAAGAAACAAAAGTTTTAGAAAAATTAAAAACTTATATGTAAAATATGTTATAATGATACCGGAGGTATTTATTATGAGTAAATTTTGTGCAAATTGTGGAAAAGAATTATCAGGTAATGTTTTATTTTGCCCAAATTGTGGAAGTAGGGTAGAAACAGTGGATACTCCTAAAGATAATAATGATAACAATAATAATGAATCTAATACTACTAATAATAATCAAACAATTATAAATAATTATTACAATACAAGTAGTCCAGTTTTAACCAAAAAAGATATAGCAGTTGCAGTTATATTATCATTTTTAACTTGTGGTATTTATCAAATTTATTGGTTTATAACTATAACTGATGATGCTAATAAAGCTTCAGAAAGACCAACTGATACAAGTGGAGGTTTAGCATTTCTTTTAACTTTAATTACCTGTGGTATTTATGGTATCTATTGGAATTACAAAATGGGTCAAAAGATATATGAAGCAGGAAAAAAATATAACAAAGATATTCAAGATAATTCAGTTTTATATTTAGTTTTATCATTATTTGGTCTTCAAATTGTAAGTTATTGTTTTATGCAAAATGATTTAAATAAATTTGCTGAATGAAAAAAAGATTATTAAAAGTTCTAAGTATAAATTTATTGTTATTATTATTACTTCTTGGTTATTATTATTTAAACAAATATTTTCATATAGGTATACCATGTTTGTTTTATAAAATAACAAGTTTTAAATGTCCTGGATGTGGAATTACAAGAATGTTATTTTCTATACTAAAATTAGATTTTAAAAAAGCATTTTTTTATAATCCTGTTGTTTTTATACTTTTACCATTTCTTTCTTTTTATATCTTGTATCAAGAATATATTTATATAACTAAACAAAAGAATAAGTTAAAAATACCAAATTTTATTTATTACTTAATAATATTTATTTTAATTATCTTTGGAATACTTAGAAATATTTAAACTGCTAGAAATAGTAGTTTTTTATTGATTTATAATTGAATTTATAATATACTATTTATAGAAAATATAGGTAAGGATATGTGATAAAATGAAAAAAATATTATTTGTTATAATTACAGTTTCTTTAATGATAACAGTGATTTTTCTTTATGGAATAAAAACAAAAGAAAACAGATTAGGCGAGTTTAATGATAGTGGTTATATTATAGGAAGAAGTTATGAAAGTGCAGTTCTTTCAACAACTAAGTATTATTTTAATGGTGGAACAAAATATAAAAAAGATTATGAAAAAAATTATATTTTTGCAAATACTGATAATGAAAATGTAAAGGTTAGTGAAAATTCTTTTATTCATTTTTCTGATAAATCAATTTCTGTATTGAATAAAACAGCTATTTTAAATTTAGATAATTTAAATGATTCATTAATTAAATATTATAATTTATATGTAGGAACTAGATTAGTAAACAAAGACAATATATATTATACTGAAACTTTAAATAATAAAATTTCTTTTACAAACTTTTTAATGAAAATAGATGAAAATAAATATATGATTGTTTCACCCAAAATTAATCTTAATTTGATGGGTTCTAATAAAGAAATTTTAAATAGTTATTTAGAATTTGAGTTTTTTGATGGAAATATTGTAAGAATGGAAAATCAAGAAATGCAAATACAAAATGTGTCTTCTAATTTTTATATTGAATTATCAAATAATGTTAAAATAGATTTGTCAACAAAAAATATTTTCTTAAATAATGACAAAAAATTAAATTTATCTCAAATAACTATTGATAAAAATGATAATATAGATATTAAAAAAGAAGAAACAAATACAAATAAAGATGAAAAAGATAAATCCAATCCATTAGATGGATTAACTAATGGAAATATTGATGTATCTGATGATGAAGAAATAATAGATGATAAAGAAAAGGTAAGTGAGCCAGTATTTTTAATTAGTGATATGGAAGTAACTTCTAATAAATTTCGAGCATCTATAAAATATGAAGATACAAGTAATTTATTAACAGGTGATATTACTTTAAAGATAATAGAATCTGCAACTAATAAATTAGTTTATGAAAACACAGAAAATAGTGGATTAAGGTTTTTTCAAATTGAAGTTGAAAATTTAAAAGAAAATACAAATTATGTTTTTCTTGTTAATTCTAATTATATTAAAAATACACAGACTTATAATAGAGATTTTATCCAAAAGTCGTTTATAACTGAACCAATTGGTGTTAGTATTATTAAAAATTATTTTACAACAGATGAAATGTCTTATAAAATTGAAGTTGATTCTAATACCAAGGTTGAAGGATTAGATATATCTTTAATTGATTCTAATAACGAAATTATAAAAACTTATACTAAAAATACACATGATTTAATTAATAATAATATAGTAGACTTTAAAAATTTAAGTCCTAATACAGAGTATAAAGTAATTTTGCATAATTTTTTATATAAAAATTCAATCATAAGTGATCAATTTAATATATATAAAAAATATAAAACTTTAAAGAGGAAACCATCTTTTGGTAATCTTACTTATTCGCTTGATAAAAAAAATTCTCAGTTTAATTTGAAAGTTAACAATATAAGTGATGTTGATAGTGGTGTAGTTACATATAAATATGAAATATATGATGCTAGAACTCTTCTTAATAATCCAGTTAAATTAAAAGAAATTGATAAAAGCAATCAAGGTGGAGTAGATTTATATGTTGATAATAAAATTATATTTCGTGGTGTACCATATGTTTATAAAATGATTGCTATCTTCAATGATAATGAGAAAGAGTTTGAATATGAAACGGAATATAGTTCAGTTATGCAATTGGATGGAGTTGAATTTCCATCTGTTAGATTTGAAAGCGATGAAGTAACTTTTGAAAAAATTTCTGGTAACATAATTATTAGTGATGAGGGAAATACTATTACATTTGATGAATCTAATATTATAACAGTTACATATACTGATTCATCTGGTAATTCTAAAAGTTTTACATCAAGTGGTAATTCAATTATACCTTTTAATGTAAATAATTTAAGGGCAAATGAAAGTTATACTATATCGGTTTTTGCAGCTGTTAATTTACAAGATGGTAATGCTACAATTGATAATTGCTATATTGGTAGTGTTGTTATTCAAACTAAACCTACAAAACCATTTTTACTAGATTATATAATAGATGAGGATGATACAACAAGAGCATTTAAAGTAGTTTCTAGGTTAAGAGCAGAAAATGATGTTGATAATACGCTTGAAGCTAGTACTTTAACTAATTTAACTTTTAATTTATATTCTGGTAAATCAACAAAAGGTAATTTAATTAGAACAATTTCTAAGGTAGATAGAGATACAAGAGAATATTATAGTGAATTGAAAGATACTTATTATGATAATTCTTTTATACTTGATCCAAGTTTTTTTGAACTTAGAAATCAAGATTTACAAAATGATTATTATACTGTTGAAGTTACAAATGCCTATGATTATACAACATATAAAAATAATATAGACATAATATCAAATGTTGTTACAATTAAGGCAAATGGATATATTCCAGATTTACCAACAGATATAAATGATGCTATGGAAATTAATTTAATTAGAAATAATGCAAATTTTGAAAATTATAGAACAGATTTAAATTCTGATACAATTATTGGATACAAAGTAAAAGCGAGATATGATAATTCTAAACGATATGCTAAAAAAATTAATTATTATTTATATGATGCAAATACTAATAAATTAATTGATACAAAAATGTATAATGTTCCAGCAAATGGAGAAATTGATTATGTATATTTTTATTTAAAGGATGGGACAAGTAAAGATATTATTGATAATGATTTTAGGAGAGGTAATAGTTATTATATTACTTATACAGTTGATCTCGACTTAAACTTTGATGGAGAGGCTGAAACAATTTATCCATTAGAAGAATTGGGAATTACATTAAAATCTAAAAAAATTACACCTGAAAAACAAAGTCCAATTTTTAAAATGTATCCATACATATCAGATAAAGAAAAGGTAGTTTTTAAATATAAATATAGTGATGTTGATAATAGTTTATTTTCAAATGATATTTATTATAAAATTGATAATAATGAACCAAAAACAGTAAAGATTAATAGTTCAAATAACTATCAAGATGTATTATTTTCAGTTAATTCAAGTGGATATTTAAATTTATATGTATATGAAAATTTAATTAAAGATGAAATTCCTTCATATAAAAAATTAGTTTATCAATATTATGAAACGCCATATATATATTCAGGAGATAGACCTCTTAGTGATCCTATGTATTCAGTTAAAAAATTCAATATTAATTTAGAAACTAATAGAATTATTATTACTATTTTAGATTATTTAGAAGATTATAGTTTTTATAATCGTGTATCTGCTGCTAAATTAGTGTTCAAAACTAATAGTGCAAGTAAAATATTAGATAATTTGTCAATAAACAATAATGGAACAATTGTAATTGATATTATAGAACTAGAAGATTTTATAGGCGAAGATATAAGCGTAGAAATGTATTTATACTATGATAATGGAATAATAGGATTTAATAATAATAATAATAAATACGCTTTTCAAACTATTAAAAATAATTTATATAGTGGATATTACTATGCACTTGATAATAATTATTTAGTATCAAGTGAAACAGCTAAGAATTCTATATTTAAATTTAAACTTAATAGTAATAAATTATCATTAACTAGTTTAATTGATTCTAAAAGTATAAATTATGATTTAAGTATTGATGAGCAGGGTTATAGTTATAATTATGAATATTTATATCCTAAGCAATTATCAACTGCAAAATTAACAAGTAGTACCAATGAATTTAGATTTGACACGATTATTCCTGGAATTAGTATTATGAGTGATGATGGTAAGCAAAATATTACACCTGCTTTGACATATGCTCTTGTATATATTGATTTATTTGGAAATAGTAATGATAGGATAAAAGATAATAAAATATATATTGATGTCTATGAAACAAATGAAAATGGTACAATTAGTACTAAAATAGATAACGCATGTAAAAGCATACTTGCAAGTGAATTAACAAATGCAGTTAAAATTACTAATTTGCAACCTAAAAAAAATTATTATATTAAGGTTATGGCTGATGTTAAAAGTGGAAATGATTATAAAAGAATTCAATTATATGATGTGAATTTTCAAAATAATACCAAAAACTATTATTTTAAAACATTAGGAAGTGTTGGTATTGAAAATATTAATATTTCATATACTGCTAAAAGTTACTCAGAAAAATCCTTAAAAATCGATTATTCTTTAAAAGAAATAGTAGGATATGATAGAATAGAATATGAGTTATATAGAGTTAATAATGATAATATGGAGTTAATTAATTTGAATATTGAACCAAATTATGTATTTAATACTGAGATGACTAAGTATATTTCAATTCCACCAGAATCTGGTATTACAACTGATCAAAAGTATAAAATAATAATTAGAGCTTTTACTAAAATTAATGATAATGGTACTATAAAAGAAATAGAATTAGAACCTTTTGAAAGTGCAGAGTATATTTTTTCTGATTTAAGGCAACCTTATATAGGAATTAGTTCCAATAGATATGAAAATGGTACTAAAATTGATTTTAAGGTTAATGTATTTGATTATCATAGAGTTATATATTTAGATACTTATCAAGTTTTCATGTATGATAAAGATTTAAATGATATAACTCCGGATAGATATAAAAATCAATATTATAGTACAAAAGAATATAATAAAAAGTTTGAACTAGATAATTTAGTAATTAATGAGGAATATTATATTGAAATTAAATATTTAGTTAATTTAAAAAATGATACAACATCTTTAAAAGAACAATCAAAAAGATACTCAACAATTGCTATGAATGAAGATGGAATTGATATTGGAAAAGTTTATGTTACAACAAACCTAGAGGATAATACTAAGGCAACTCTTGTTTTTTATGATAGTTATAAGTTGAGTAATATAACTGATATAAGATATTCAATATATGGAGGAGATTCAACAATAGATAATAGTGTTGAATTTATTCCAAAACTTCAAACAAATGATGGTAATTCTTATTATACATTTGAGTTACCTGATGATTTTCAAACAAAAGGTGTTTATTATATTCAATTACAATTTTTAACAAATAACAAAGTTGTAGCAGAAGAAGCACTTCAATATAATTATGTTGGTTAGGAGAAATATATGAGAAAATTAGGAAAAAAAAATATTTATTTGTTTATTCTTCTAAGTATTTTGTCAATATTAATCATTACTCTTTTCTTGTTTGGGAGTACTTATGTTTCTAAGCAGGATAAATCAACATTTTTAGTTGATAGTGGAAGTATTATTTATGATAATGATTTAAGAGGATATGAAGCAAAAGGAACTTCTAAACTTAAAAAAAGTTATGATGGAAACTATTACCTAACAATAAATTCTGGAAGTAATAAATATAAAATAGGCTCAACAGCCGTTATATATAATGATTCTTCGTCGAATATTGACTTGTATGGAACATTTTATCGAGTTCTTGAAAATAGTGATGTTCAAATAACAAATGAATACACACAAATTGATAAAAATAAGGGACCATATTTTTATAAGATAGATGATAGAAAATATTTATGGATTGATAATATATTTACATCTAGTGATAAAAGTATTAAAACTAAAAATTATCTTATCATTGAACTTGATAAAATGGGAAATGCAACTTTTGCAAATCAAGAAATAAATAATAAAACCATTAATCCAGTAATTATAGCTGGTAGTAAATATAGTTTTGATATTGCAAATGAAAAATTAATTATAGGAAATGAAAAAATAGATTTAAAAAATATAATAGGAAGTACAAATCTTTATAAAGAAGAAAAAGTAGAAGAAAAAACAGAAAATTATTATGACTTATATATAAAAACATTAGTATCGCGTTTTAATAATCTAAATAATAGTTTAGAAAAAGTTAATGAAAAAAAGTCTAATAGTAGTAGTGTCAAAACTGAATTAAGTAAATGGTTATCTCTTGGAACAATTGAAAATGGTGTTACCAGTATTAAAATAAATTATAATGTTTTTGATCCGAATAATGAATATGATTCAATTTTTATAATTGTTGGAGACAAAAAAATTTATTTAAACAAAGATTCTAATAATTATGTATTAAGGAATCTATCACCAAATACTGAATATAATATTAGTTTTGGTTATACATTATTAAGTGATTCTAATGATGTTGTTTCAGTTATTGATGATGTTGTGTCTCTTAAAACTTTAAAACCTACTTATACTTTGACAATTGAAAAAATTACATCTAATAGAATATATTTTTATTTAAAGTCAGATGAATCTTACTTAATAGAATCCGGAAAAATAAGTTTATATTCAGATTCAACAAAAATCTTATCAAAAGAAATCGATCCTTTAAATATTCAAAATGGTTATGTTGATTATTTTGAATTTACAACATTAGGTTATGAAATAGAATTGAAATTAGAAGATACTATTTTTAATGGTGATAAAGTCGTTTTAAATATTTCTTCAAAATATATTAATAAATAGAGGGAAGTGAAATTATGGAAAGTATTTTATCTCAAACAATAATAGCAATAGGTATTATGTTAGGTCTTGCATTTTTAGGCCTTGGAATTGGAATAGGATTATTAGGAGCAAAAGTTGCTGAAGCAGTAGGGAGAAACCCCGAAACAAAAGCAGATGTTGTTCATTCAGTAATGACTATTTTAATAGTAGCTACAATGTTTTTGTTATTCTTATTTGCTTTTGTATTCTTCTTACTTTTCTTTAATCCTTTAACGATATAATGGAAAAAACAATTTTAATAATTGTTGCTGCATTATTAGTTTTAACTATTTTAATGTTTTTGTTTTTAAAAAAAGTAGTTAAAGAAATAAATGCTCAGCTAAAAAAATATTTTGTTTTAAAATTACAAGATTATGATGATTTAATAGAAGAAAGAGAAAAGAAGATACAAGTAATTGAAAAAAATGTAAATAAGGAAAAAGTAAATAATTCTTTTAACACTAAGGAAAAAGTAATATGTGTTACTCCAAAAGAAATAGAGTTTGAAATAGATGATTTAATTGGTAAATTAAAAAAAATAGATGAAAGTTTTAAAATTGACACAAAAAGTGTAGTTTTAGAATTTTTAAAATATAAAGTAGATAAAGAAAATATTAATTTATATAATGAACTTATAAATCTAAAAAAAAGTATAGAAAAATATGGTATTTATAAATTAATAACTGATAATAATAATGAGTTATCTAAATTAATTAAAAATAGTAGTTTAGAGTGCCAAGGATTAATGAAAAAGTATTTTGACATTACTAATGATGTTAATCAATTTATGATATTTCTAAATAGAGAAATTGCTAGGTTTGATCCTAATATTTATATAGAAGTAGGTAATAATCATGAGAATTATGATAATTTATCACCTCGTATAAAAACTATTTATAATAAAAAAATATATAAGGGAATTAAAATATATTATCATAGTAAATTGTATAATTATTGTTTAGAGTAGGAGGTTTTATGCAAGAAAAAGCATTAGATGTTGGTAAAATAATAGATGTTGGTAAAATAATAAATATTAAAGAATTTATTGTTGAAATTGTTGGATTAGAAAGTGTTTCTTTTTATGAAAAAATTAATATTTCTAATAAAGCACTTGGATATGTAACAAAAATTAATGCAAATAGTGTTATAGTTGCTATTTTATTAAAAAAAGAAGAAATTGTAATAGGAGATATAGCTTATCAAACAAATGAAGAATTTATGGGAGAATTTTCCTTAGATAGTGTAGGAAGAATTACTAATATATTTGGAACAGATTTATTAACTGGTATGAGATATAAAAATATTATGCAACTTCATTTTGAAGAAGATAATATTCCAATTATGGATAGAACAAATGTTAATAGACCTCTTTTGACAGGAATTGTTGGAATTGATTTAATATATCCAATAGGAAAGGGACAAAGACAACTTGTAATAGGCGATAAAAAAACGGGAAAAACTCAAATTTGTTTGGATACAATTGTTAATCAAAAGGATAAAGGTGTTTTCTGTATTTATGTTGCAATAGGTAAAACTAAAAAAGAAGTTAAAGAAATATATTATGAATTAATGAAAAGAAATGCTCTTGAATATACAATTATAGTTTCAGCTTTTAATGATGATTTAGCCCCTGTTTTAGTACTTACGCCTTATTATGCTCTATCAATTGCTAAGAAATTAATGGAAAGTGGAAATGATGTGTTAGTTGTAATAGATGACTTAAAAAGACATGCAGACGCATACAGAGAAATCAGTTTAATATCTGGAAAAAGTCCAGGAAGAGATGCTTATCCATCTGATATATTTTATTTACATTCAAGACTTTTAGAGAAAGGATGTCAACATAAAAATGGAGGTAGTATCTCAATAATTCCAATAGTTGAAACAAGAGGTGGTGATATAACAGATTATATATCTACAAATATTATTTCTATAACAGACGGACAAATTGTTTTATCAACTAAAAATTTTCAAAAAGGTGAGAAACCTGCTATTAACTATGGATTATCCGTATCAAGACTTGGTGGAGCAGTTCAAACAAAACCAATGAAAGAATTAGGAGCAAATGTTAGAAGGTTATTATTAAATTATCTTGAAACAAGAGATGTTTATGAACTTGCTAATACAGATGAAATGAGTGATGAACTTAAATTAAAATTATTTAGAGGAAAAAAGATATTAGAGCAATTAATTCAAAAAAAGTATTCGCCTATTAGTGAAGAAGAAATAATTATCAAATTTGATTTTTTAAAGGATAATAAAGATGGCTAATGTTGAAAATATAGTAAAAGTTATGAAATTTCATTCATTAGTGAGAGTAGATAAAGCAAAAAGAAAAGCAGAAAAATATTTGAAAATAGGCAAAGAATTAGTAGAAATGATATCAGAAATTCTTTATAATAAAAATTTTAATCTAGATAAAAAAATACTAAATTCAAATGAAAAAGGAATAGAATTAAATATTTATGTAGCAAATGATTTAGGTTTTTGTGGTAATTTTAACTCTCTAGTTATGAAATGTGCTAAAGAGGATAAAGAAGCAAAAAAAATAATAATAGGTTCTAAAATTAAATCTAATTATGAAAATGTATTGTTGTCTATTTCAAAAGAAGAATATTATAACAATTTTAATAAAGTTGAAGAAGTTATATATCCATTATTTATTAATAAGGAAATTAAAAGTATAACTGTTATTTATAATCATTATTATTCTGTAAATGATATAGAACTTGTTCATGAAAAAATATTTCCAACAGAAATAGAAAATAAAGATATAAATTTAAACTTAGATTATGTAATAGAAACTGATATTAATATGATTTTAACAGAATTAATAATTCTTTATATATGGTATCAATTAAAAATAATTGAGTGTAATAGTTGGGCAAGTGAAAATGTTATGAGAGAGAGAATTACAAGAGAGTCATTAAAAAAGATAGATGAAATAAAAGAAGAAAAGATAAAAGAAGAAAGAAAAATTAAAAAGCAAAATGATTTAAAAAAAATAATTAGTAATTATAGAAAGTAGGCGATATTATGGTAATAGGTAATATAGTTTCAATTTCTGATATAAATGTTAAAATTTATATTAATCAAGAAAATAAACTAAAAATTGGTGATATCTTAGAAACTAATTTGCGTGATAAAAAAATCAAATTAGAGGTTGTTGAAATTAATAATTTAATTGCAACAACCGTTCCGTTTAGTAGTGTTATTGGTTTAAAAAAGGGAAGTGAAGTTTATTTTAATGATAAGGGGCTTGTTATAGAGTATTCAGATAATATATTAGGAAGAGTTTTTAATTCATATGGTGATGTTATAGATAATTCTAGTTTTGAAAGTTTGAATACAAGAAATGTTTATGCTAGTAATTTAAATTTAAAAGATATTTCTATTAATTCTGAAATAATGTGGACTGGTATTAAGGTAATAGATTTCTTTTCTCCAATAGCAAGGGGTTTTAAAATGGGACTTCTAGGAGGAGCTGGTGTTGGTAAAACAGTTTTGATTAAAGAATTGATAAATAATATTTATAAAAGTTTATCATCAAATGCAATTTTTGTAGGAATTGGGGAAAGATCGAGAGAGGGTAAAGAATTGTATGATGAGATGAAAGACTCAAAACTACTTGATAAAATTTCAATTGTTTTTGGTCAGATGGGTGATAATCCAGTAGCAAGATCAAAAGCTGTTTATAGTGGCCTAACACTTGCTGAATACTTGCGTGATGAAAAAAAACAAGATGTACTTTTGTTTATTGATAATATATATCGTTTTGTTCAAGCAAAAGCAGAAATATCGACTGAATTAAATAGAACCCCAGTTGAAAATGGTTATCCAACTACCATGATATCCGATGTCAGTGGTGTGGAGGAGAGAATTAATTCTTGTAGTGATGGCTCTATTACATCTTTTCAAGCAATATATATACCAGCAGATGATTTTACGGACGAGGCAGTTCAAACAATTATTTCTCATATGGATGGACAAATAGTATTGGATAGACATGTTGCTGAAGGAGGCTTTTATCCAGCAGTAAATGTTAGTAAAACAACAAGTAAATTGATAGATCCAGAAAAAATAGGTGAAAAACATTATAATTTAATCGGTGAAGTTCTTAAATATTTAGCAAGATATGAAGAATTAGAAGAAATAATTGCTGTTCTTGGAATTGATGAATTATCAAACGATGATAAAAATATTTTTTATAGATCTCGTAAATTAAGAAATTATTTTACTCAGCCCATGTTTGTTGCTGAAAATTATACAAATATTAAAGGTAAATTTGTTAAAATAGAAGATGTATTAGAAGATGTTTCTAAAATATTAGATGGAACTTACGATAATATAGATGAAGACAAATTCCTATATATTGGAAAATATGGTGAATAATATGACTGTTAAAATATTTACTTTAAAAAATGGCTTAGAAGAAATACAAGATGTTAGAGTAATTCGTATTTTAAGTAAAGAATATAATTTATTAATCATGAAAGACTATATGCCAATTATTGGCAATATAAACGGAACAATCGAAATAGAAACATCAACAGAAACTAAAAAAATAGATAATTTATTTGCATATTATGTAAATAGAAATAATGTTTTTAAATTAATAGTAAAGGAGTCTATTTAATAATGGAATATATAATATATTATTTAGATAAACTATTTCCTTTCATTTTATCTTTATTTCTATTATTAGTTACAATATATATTTTTATTAAATACATCTTATTTAAAATAAAAAAAGGAAATATTAATATAAAAATTTTTGGTTTATTTAGTGGTTTATCAAATAAAGATATTTTAATGTTTTCAGTTATAACACTGAGATATATATTTTTTATTTGGTGTTTATTTAAAACAGATTATACATTTATTTTAGAAGATTACCATTTTTATTTTTTGTTAATAGCAGATATTTTATTTGATATTATTAATAACAAGATTATAAGTATTCCTTTTTCAGTATTTAATAATGTTATTATATACTTTGCACTTATGATGAATGCAACTTTATTTAACTATATAAATACTATTAGTTTAAAACCATATATAATTTTAATTATGGCTCTTGTATTATTATTTATATTTTCCTATGTATCATATTTTTATATAAAAGATATATTAATAATATTAAAAAGAAATAAATATATAAAAAAGAAAGAGAAGATGAAATATGATTAAGAAAAAAAATCCTAAAAAAATAATTTTAAAAATACTAATACCTTTAATTATTATAATTTTATTACTAAGTGTTATTTTAATAATTAAAAAATTGAATAATAAAATAACTACTTATACAACAAATACAAAAATGTATCAATATTTTGGAGAACAAAGATTTGATTATACAACTAAATTAACTTTAAACAAAGATAATTCTATCACTAAATTATTAGTAGATAACAAAGAAGTAATATTATCATCAGATCCATTTTATTATAAAGATTCAAGAAAAATATTATTACCAACTGATATGTCAATTATTATTCCATCATCTAATTTACTTCAAAAACAATTACCTTTTTTTAGTATTTTAGATGGAGAAAAAATCGATACCTATGTAGTAAAGAATAATAATAAAATATTTATAGATGATGCTATTATATATGATGGGAATGATTTATATATATTTCCATTTACAACAACTTTAAAAATAGATAATGAGAACATCGAATTATCTCCATTTTCTTATGTAATAGTTAATTATACTAATAAAACTTGTTTTTACTATGATTATGAAAAAGAATATGCTAAAACTTTTGAAAATGTAAAAGAAGACGTTATAGCAACTAATAATAGTTATAAACTTAATTTAAGTATAGATTCAATTGATAATAATGGTAAACAAAGATTACTTATGAAAGAAATAAAGTATCTAGATTCATTTTTTAAATAGGTTATGCCTATTTTTTTCTTTTAAAGAATAGACTTTTTATAAAAAATTTGATACAATTACTTTATAATAAGTAGGTGTTATATGAAAAAAGTAATGGGTGTTTTTGTAGTATTATTATTAGTTATTTTTTATATATGTTTTTTACAATATAGAAATGTTGGTAAAATAGAATTAACTGGTTATATAGTAACAAATGAAAATATAATAAGAAATATAAAAAATGATGATTCTAAAAAGCAAGTAGAACTTACAAATGTTAAACAAAATGAATTTATTTATAGACAAAATGATAAATATTATGTTGGTGAGAAAGAAAAAAAAGAAATATTATTAAATTATCCAGTAATATCTACTGACGATAGTAAAATATTAAGTATAGATGATAATGTTAAATTAATAAATAGCGAATATAAATTAGAAGATAGTTTTAAAAATATGATTGTTGCATCCAAAAATATTTATAATACAGTTAACTATGAACAAGTTGATAATGAAGATTATTATTTTTTGTTATTAAGTGATAATGTTTATGTTAATAATGTAGAAATTGAAATTATAAACAATAAAATAATACCAAAATATAGTATAGTTTACTTTGCTGAAAATAAAATAAAATATTATTATAAAGATAATAATACTTTAAAATTAGATGTTGTTGAAGGAATAAGTAATAATTCTATTTTAAAAATAGAAAATGATATAGAATATTATGAATTACTTAAAAAATTAAATCTTGTAAAAGAGGAAATTGAAGATAATAACAAAAATGAAGAAGAAATAATAATACCTGATAATAACAAAAATGAATATGAAACACCTATTGTTAAACTTGAAAATATTAAGGCTAATACTTATTTAATGAAAGGCGATTTAATAATAACAGATAAAAATTCTTATATAAAAAAGAATCCAACAATAGAACTTATTTATAAAAATGAAATTTATTTAAAAAAAACTTTTTATCAATCAGATGAAATAGAATTAACTGGATTACTTCCAGATACTGAGTTTAAATTAATTGGTAGTTATACCTATATAAATGAAAAAGGTGTACAAATTAAAAAAACATTTATAGAAACAATAATTAAAACTAAAGATATGAGTAATTTAGATAAATTAGATATTGCTTATAAAATAACAGATATTTATCCTAATAAAGCTGTTTTAAATAATATTAAATTGTTAAATGATAGTAATAATGAAGTATTAAAAGGAATTAAAAAAGCAGTTATAAAAATAGGAACAAACGAATATAATTTAAATCAAAGGTTAGTTTCTTCTTTAAAGAAATTAGAAGCATTTAATTATGAAACTATTAATAATTTAAAATCCAATACTGAATATAATGGAGAAATTAATATATATGATGTGGCAGGAAATAAGTTAAAAATTAAAAATAATAAATTTACTATTAAAACATCAAAACAAAAACCTGAGGTTAAAATTAATGTTATAGATACTGATATAACAAGATTTAAATTAGGAGTAGAAGTTATTAATGAAGATGATGTTAATATAGAAAATTTTAGATATGAAATATATGATATTAATGGTGTTTTAAAGGATAAAGGGTTAATTAATAATAATACAATAGAATCTAAAAATTTATCAGCAAATGAAATATATAAAGTGAAAATATATGGCGATTTCGATTTGTTAGATGGATTTGGAAATAGAATAGATTATTTATTTAAAGAAATAAATATAAGTACCCAGTCTATATCACTTTTGGGTTTCATAAGACTTAATTTTAAAGAAAAAGAGATAACTAATAATAAAGCTATATACGAAGTATATATTGATGAAAATGCTACTGATTCAAGATTAATAGAACTCTTAGATAAATTTGAAGTGTACCTAAATGATACAAAAAAACTTAATTTTAAAGATGAAAATATAGTAGAATTTGATAATTTAGATTCTAATACAGAATATAATGTTTCAATTAAAACAATTGTAAAACAAGGTGATGTTGAATATACAATTGATACTATTAGTAATTTAGAAAAATTTAAAACTTTAAAAAAAGATGCAGAAGTATTTACAATAAATGAATTTACCAATAGTAATATGATAGACTTTGATGTATATATAAAAGACTTAGATAATGCTATTTTAAGTAATAGGATAATACTTGAAGTTAGAAATAATGTTAATAAATTAGTACTGATGAAAGATATAAAAATTAATAGTGATTATGAAAGAATAACTATTGAAAAACTAGATAAAAATATGGAATATACTTTTATGTTTATAGCAGAGGAATATAATATAGGTCATACTAATTTAACATATGAAGCTAGTAAAGTAATAAAAGAAATCAAATTTATAACAAATGAAGGTATATCAGGTAAACTTGAGTTATCATCTTTATTAAGTCAAATAACAAGTAATAATATATTTGATGTAAGTAATAAAAGTAAATGGGTTAAAATCGGTTCTTCAACCTTAGATGATTTAACAATTAATAATAGTACTATTAAAATGTCTGCTATGAATGGCTCTGCTCTTTATAAATATTATTTACCAGAATACAATAATAAAAAAATTAAAGTCAGGTTTTTAGCAAGATATGCAAGTGATTCTAATAATCAAACATCTTATTTTTGGTATAATAATAAAAAAATAAATTTAGATTTAACAAGTGAATACAAAGAATATACATATGAATTTACTTTAAATAATTTTTATTTATTTGGATTTCAAATAGATGAAATTGCAAATAATAATACTAAAACTTTAATTGAAGTAAAAGATTTATATATAGCAGAAATTAATAATTATAAAGATAAATATGAAAATTACAAAGAAAAAGATAAATATTTAGGTAAGTTTTATACCAGTTTACAAGATATAAAAAAAGAGATTAAAAACAATAAATATTATATAAAAGTAATTAAAAATAATAAAGAAGAAAAATTATATGATTATAGTTTAAATAATGAATTTAATATAAATAGAGTTTTAAATGAATATGAACTTGATAAAAATGTAACTTATAAATTCATATTATTAATAAAAATAAGAGATAGATATTATGAACTTGATAGTATAGAGGTAGTAACAGATGATGAGATAAGATCGATTAAAACACCAGATGATTTTTTTAGTATTCATCAAAATGCTAATTATATTGTAATTAATGATTTAGATTTAACAATTAGTGATAAATATGTTGATACCTATGCAGGAACAATTGATTTTCAAGGACATAGTGTATATCAAAGTGGTAATACATATAATCGTATGTTTCAAACACTTCTTTCATCAGCAATTGTAAAAAATCTTGATTTGCATGCCTATTTTAATGTAACTGCTTCATGGAAAACTCCACTTGTACATTATAATTACGGAATTGTATCTAATCTTATTTATACAGTAGAAGATGAAGTAGATGATTATATATCTTATAATAGTATGATAAATATAAATTATGGAACAATTGAAAATTTTGTTGTTTATTTAAAAGATGATTTTTATGCTCAATATTATACTAGTTTATTATGTTTATATAATTATGGTTTTATTAAAAATGGATACTTATATAGTGGTGATAAAAAGTTTTATGCTAAAAGTTTTACAGGTGCTATTGTTGGTTATTCTGGTAGTTCAAGTCATATGGATAATGTGTTTTCTTTAATAGATGTAGTACAAGAAAATGATTCAGGAACAACTGGAAATATATCGGGAACAATTTTTTCTGGAATATTTAATAATGTATATACCTATTCTGAAAATACTAATATAAATACAAGTAGAGATATTAATTTTGGTAGTATTAGTTATATTTCAACAAAAAATGTATTTTATGTTAATCCAAATATTTATCAAACATCTAAATCTTCAAAATTATCAAAAGTAGCACTTAGAAACGAAACATTTCAAGATAAGTTATTAAATACAAATAAAGCATTTAATGTTTCAGATTTTGTTCCATACGGTTATTATCCGCAAGTTATAATGAATGATGTAATGCCAAAACAAGAATATATAAGTCTACCAGAAGTTAAAAATGAAGATTTAGTGGATATTTTATCAACAGAAGAAGTTAAGGAATATGGAAATTATGCAATTGTTAAATTATTAGTTCATAATCCTTCAAGTGAAACAATTAAGAGAGTTGGTATTAAAGATTTAACTGTTGAAATACTTGATCAAACAACAGAAAGAGGATTAACCACTTTAAGTTTAAAATTAACTAATCCTTTAAAATACATTTCTTCTTATTTTATAAAAGAAATAGAAACAGTAGGAGTATTTAATATAAGTTATACAAGAAAATATGATGACTATGAAAAAGTATTAAATGTTAATATGTATAAATCAATTGAAAATATAAATGATTGGAAAAATATAAAAAATAATATTACTTGGAATTATCGATTAGAATCAGATTTAGATTTTAACAATGTTGATAATAGTGCAGTAATAGGTAATTTTTCTGGTTTATTAGATGGAAATAATCATAAAATAGAAAACATTACAGTATCATCAGCATGTGGTGTTATATGTACATTAAGGGGAAGTATTAAAAATCTAAATATTAATTCCTTTACTATAACACATAAAAAATTCAATAATAATAATGGTTTTATTGCAGGTATATATCAAGGAAGTGTTATTGATAATGTTCATTTCAATGATGTAACTTTAACATTGGGACCTCATAATAACGGAGCATTAGCAGGATATATAAATCCAAGTTCCATTGTAACTAACTCATCTGTTAATAAAATGAAAATTATTAATAATGAAAATTCAACTAATGCTAATATAGGTGGTTTAATTGGATATAGTAGTTCTTCAACTATATCAAATTGCTATGTAGCAGATATTGACTTTTTAGTTAATAATGTCTCTTCTATAAATGGCTTAGGAGGAATAGTTGGATTTGCAGATTCAACAGGTATTTATAATTCATATGCATTAGGAGTAATTAATACTAATTACTCTAATGTAGGTGGAATTGTAGGATTAGCAAATTCAAATACTAAAATTGATAAAGTAATTAGTGCAGTTGACATTTATTCAACTTCTAATTATATCGGTGGAATAGCAGGAAATATTTCAAGTAAAACAATTAGTAATTCTTTATCAATTGGTAACTTGTATACAAGCGTTGATACTAATTATTTAGGAAGAATAATAGGTAATAATATATATTTAAATACTAATAATTATGCTTTCAACAAACAACATATAAATGGAACTATTTCAGATAGTAAAAATGGTGAAATATTACTTTCCAAAGAAAATTTAAGTGAAAAAGAAACTTATCAAAATATAATAAAATTAGGTAATGATTTCTCTTATGATAATATTGATTTAAAACTACCTAAATTATATTATAAAGAAACAACTACTTTATTACCTAATCAAAAAGATATAGAATTTAATGATACAAAGTTTGAAATAATAGATTGTGTTATTAATCAATCTCTTGAAGAATCTTATGTAATGTTTAAAATAGAAAATAAAAATAATTTAAATATAACTAGTGTTGAAATAGAAGATATGGAAATATCTAATATAAGAAAAAATGTAACAGAAAATGGAATAACGGTTTTGGAAATACTGATAAATCCTAAAAAATACTATGATAGTTATAAATTAAGTAAAATCAATTATCAAGAAAAAAATAGCAATAAAACCTATATTATAAATTATAAATTAAACATAAAGTTTTATAAAGATATAGAGTCATTTGAAGATTGGCAAAGTATTGATAAAAAAACTGCTCAAAATTATAGATTAATTGCAGATATTGATTTTAAAGATAAAGTAAATATAAATACAAATGTAATATTAAATAGACTTGAAGGTATCAATGATGGCTATACTTTAAAAAATGTTAATATTAATTCTAATCAAAATAATATATTTTTTATAAAAGAAGTAAAAACATCTTTAAAAAATATTAATTTTGAAAACTTTAATATTGAATCAACTGGTAGTGGAAATGGCTTTGGAATAATAGGAATAACCAATGGAAGTATTGAAAATATTAATTTTAATAATAATAAAATTATTGCTAAAAATATAAATTATGTAGGAAGTATTTCAAATAATACAGCATCAAGTACTAAAAATATTAATCTAAATAATATAGAAGTTGTAGGCGGTGACTATGTGGGAGGATTAATAGCAAAAACAACTAATGAAGCTTTAAATGATATTACTCTTAAAAATATGACTATTAAAGGGAAAAATTATACAGGTGGTTTGATTGGGTATAAAACATATAATGAAACAAATCTTCATTTTGAAATTGATGCTTATAATGTAAATGTAAATTGTATTGATGGAACTCGTTGTGGGGGAGTTTATGGATATGGTGAAGCGTCTAATGTTAATGCTGGTAGGATGACAATTACAGGTATTAGTTATGTAGGAGGTATTTCAGGACAAGCTAGTAATCATTTATATTATAATAAATTATATGATAACTCTATTATTAGCGGAAGTGATTATGTTGGTGGATTGGTTGGCAATTCACCTTGGATTTATCATAGTACTGTTAAAGATGTAAAAGTTACAGGACATAATTATATTGGCGGTTTATCCGGGTATTCTTCAACAAAAGCGTATAATAGTATTGTAAATGTAACCGTTGAAGGGAACGACTATGTAGGTGGTGCTACTGGAAGATATGATGGAGTTTTAATTTCCAGCGAAATTGTAAATACCTCTGTTAAAGGACATGATTATGTAGGAGGTGTTTATGGGGCTAAATTTAATAACTCAGGAAAAGCTGAAATGTATTATAATACAATAAATATAACAGTACTTGCAAACGGCTCTTATGTAGGAGGAATAATAGGATATTATGATAATAGCAAGATTTCAGGAGAATCAGGAGTTTTTAAATTATTTAGTAATATAATTCAAAACGCAAATATAATTGGTAAAGACTATGTAGGAGGTTTAATTGGTAAGATAGAAAAAGAATTTGGTAATGAAGCAAACTATATTAATAATAATGTAATAATTGCTAATGTTACAAGTGAAGAGTCTAATAACTCTGGAATTATTATAGGTAATAGTGATTTAAATGCAGTTAATTTAAAAAATATAAAAATTTATAATAAATCAAAATTAAATAACAAATTAGTAACAGAAGATACTGTTTTAGCAGAAAATAATTTTGTTACAAGAACTGATTTATTGAATGAAGCATTTTATAAAAGACATGGACTTGGTTCATCCTCATTTGATTTAACCCATTTAAAGGAAGGATATTATCCTTATTTCAAAAATTTAAGCAAAACACTTGTTAAAATACCAGATAATGAAATTATTTTAAGAACTATGGCAAGAATTAGAAGTTTTAAATTACCAGATGTTAATATTTATCCGGTTGATATAAATAAAATTAATATAGACTTTTCCCTTATAAATGATTATTTATACTTAGAAATTAATAATAAAGAATATCCTTTAACAGAAAAAACAATGACTTTCTATTACGATTTTAAAAGTGATATTAATTTTAAAATAAAAGATGGAATAAATGAAATAGAATATACTTATAAATCTAGTGATTTAAGAAAAATGTTATTAACATATGATAATAATTATGCTTATTTAAAAAATAATAATTTATTTGTTAATAAAAAACAAATTAAAGGTAATTATATTCACTTATATAACAAAAAAGCTTTAACAAATGATAACTATATATATGATTTAATAAGTTTAGAAAAGTATGAAAATAATATTGAAAGCTTATCTAAATCAAAAGAAGTTGTATGTTTAGATGAATATACTTATAATGGTATGAATATTAAAGTTTTTAATACTTATACATTAGTAGATAAGAAAATAATAAATAAACAAATATTTTATAAAAATGGTAAATTTTCTATGATATCTAGTACTTTAAATAACTATAAAGATAGCTTAATAATAGATAGTTATAATAATAAAGATTATTTATTAGTTTTAAGTAAAAAAAATGAAATATTAAATTTAAAAAATGAGATTAAGTATCCTGCATCATTTAAAAATAATAATATTATAGAAATGAGTTCTAATTATAACAATTCTAGTGGAATAATACTTGTAAGATATTTAGATGGAAGTATATATGGTTTTGACTATCGAATAGGAATTGAATTAGTTAATGACTTAGAATATATTGATGTTATAAATTATGTAAAAAATAATTTTAAATCTTTAAGTAAGGAAACATTTACTAAAAAATATACAAATGCTTACGGGAATATAATAACTTTTAAAGAAAAAATACAAGATAAAGTTAGTGATAGTATAGAAAGTTATGATTCATTAAAAGAAGAATATGAAATATATGATATAGGATATTTAACAGGTAATAAAAATGATTTAATAATCGATAATGATTTATCTATCAATGATAATATTTATAAAAATTATCAATTAAATAAAAAATATGAAAATTCTTTAAAAATAGAAACTCCATCTAAAATTAATTTAAATATTATATATGGAATAATCATTATAATTATATTATTTCTAATTAATTTATTATTAGGTCATTTTATAAAAGAAAAAGAATAAAAATACTAAGTTCAAATTTAGTATTTTTTTTAAATTGCTATTGCATATTATTTAATATGAATAAAGTATTATATCCATTTATTTTAAGTTTTATAGCCTCTATTTCAACTATTCTTGGTTATTTTATAATTTATTTAAAATGTAATATAAAAAAAATAATTACCTTTTCTCTTTCTTTTGCAACTTCAGTTATGATAACTATTTCTTTAACTGATTTAATACCATCTTCTTTTGTCTATTTATCTGAATTTGTTTTCTTTTATAGAGTTTTAATTTTATTTTTCTTTTTAATTTTAGGAATATTTTTATCTTATTATATATCTTTAAAAGTAGATAGTAATAATTCTTTAGAAAGAGTTGGTATTATTTCTATGCTTGCTATTATTTTACATAATATACCAGAAGGAATAATTACTTTTATGGTTAGTAAAGTTAATTTAAATCTAGGTTTAAAATTATCAATTGCTATAGGACTTCATAATATACCAGAAGGAATAAGTATAGCCGTTCCTTTATACTTTGCAACTAAGAAAAAGTCAAAAACTTTTCTAATTGTTTTAATATCAGGTTTAAGTGAATTACTAGGTTCTATTCTTGCTTATTCATTTTTAAGTAAATACATTAATAACTTTATAATAGGTTGTATATTTAGTTTAACAGCAGGTATCATGTTAAATATAAGTTTAACGGAAATACTAAAAGAAGCAATTAAATATAGGGAAAAGAAATACTTAATACTTGGTTTATTACTAGGAACTATTGTTATGTTATTAAGTCATTTTATTCTTTAAAAATAATTTTTTTCTAATACTTCAACCTTAGTAATTAAAGCTAATTTATCTTTTATATCTTCATTTACTATTAAATAGTAAGTAATATCATCTTGATAACTTTTTTCTATTATATTACTTTGATTAATTAAATTATCTATTTTACTTGTTAAATCATAGGAAAAAGTTATTTTAATTTTATATTTTTCTTCTAAAGCAACAATAACTGTTTTTTTTATGGCTAGACTACAACTATTAGAATAAGCTCTTATAAGACCACCTGCACCTAATTTAATACCACCAAAATAACGTATACAAATACATATAACATGATTTAAATTGTTTTTCTTTAAAACTTCTAAAATAGGAAAACCAGAAGTACCACTTGGTTCATTATCATCATTATATTTAACTTCATTATCTAAAATATAAGCATAAACAATATGAGTTGCATCTTTATATTCTTGTTTTAAATTAGTTAATATTTTTAGAATATCTTCTTTACTATTAATTTTATATAAATAAGTAATAAACTTAGATTTATTAATAATTAATTCATTTATACAATTATTTTCTATAGTCATATTAATTCCTTTCAATATGACTTAATTATAACTTATTTTAAAAAAAATAAAAATATATTAAATTTACTTTTTAAAAAAATATTTAAAGCAAATTAAGGTTTTGTTTAATTATATTTATTAAATTTTTTCTAGTTTTTCTAATTATTTAAATATTTCTAAAAAAAATTACTAAATATTTTTTTCTAAAATGTTTTTTTTTGCTTAGGACAATTTTAAGTTTTTGGAATAGTTTTAAGTTAAATTTTAGGTTTTTTCCTAAGACAAATATTAAAATTGAAGGCTTATTTTTTTTAAAAGTTAAATTTATCTTTTTGACTTTATATTCTTTATTTAGTAAAGTTGATGTGTTGCTGATAATTTTAATTAGTAAATCTTGGTAATCAAATAGTAGTAAAATGACTTGATTATTTAAAAATATCAAGTTAAAATAAAGTTATCAATTATAAGGAGGAATATGGAAAAGAAAGATGTTGATAAAACTTTAGAAAATGTTTTAGCTGATTTAGAAAAACAATTTGGTAAGGGTGCTGTTATGAGGCTTGGGGATAATCATCATGCTAAGGTTGAAGTGGTTTCAAGTGGATCGTTATCTCTTGATATAGCTCTTGGAGCAGGAGGTTATCCTAAGGGAAGAATTATTGAAATATTTGGACCAGAATCAAGTGGTAAAACAACGTTTGCTCTTCATGCTATAGCTGAGGTACAAAAATTAGGAGGAAGAGCAGCTTTTATTGATGCTGAACATGCCTTAGATCCTATATATGCTAAGAATTTAGGTGTTGATATTAATAATTTATTACTTGCTCAACCAGATACAGGAGAACAAGCCTTAGAAATATGTGAAGCTTTAGTTAGAAGTGATGCAATTAGTATTGTAGTAATTGATTCTGTTGCAGCTCTTGTCCCTCAAGCTGAAATTGATGGAGAAATGGGTGATAGTCATGTTGGACTTCAGGCAAGACTTATGAGCCAAGCTTTAAGAAAACTATCTGGTACTATTAATAAAACCAAGACAATTGCTATTTTTATTAATCAATTAAGAGAAAAAGTAGGAGTTATGTTTGGTAATCCTGAAACAACCCCAGGAGGAAGAGCTTTGAAATTTTATTCATCAATTAGACTAGATGTTAGAAAAAGTGAAGCTATTAAAATAGGAGATAGCATCATTGGTAATAAAACAAATATCAAAGTAGTTAAAAATAAAATAGCTCCACCATTTAGGCTTGCAACTGTTGATATCATGTATGGAGAAGGTGTAAGCAAGGAAGGTGAGATAATTGATTTAGGAGTAGATGCTAACATCTTAGAAAAATCCGGTTCTTGGTTTTCTTATAAAGGTGAAAAACTTGGTCAAGGTAAAGAAAATGTTAAAGCTTTACTTAAAAGTAATTTAAAATTAAGAGATGAAATAGAAAAACAAATAAGATTATTTTATAATATTGATACTAATGAAAAAATTAAATAATTAAAAAAATTGTATTCATATTAAATAATTAGCATAAATTAAAATGAGGAGGATTTATGTCTAATTATAGAGAGATTGTTACAAAAGCTGTTTTAGGAAAAGGTAAAAAAGTATTTACACATAATCATTTTGTAAATACTTTAGAAAATCCAACTAATGTACTTGGTTGTTGGGTCATTAATCATAATTTTAAAGGTAATAAAGAAGGTTCAATAATTACAATTACCGGTAGTTATGATATAAATATATGGTATTCATATGCCTATGATACTAAAACTGATGTTGTAAAGGAAACATTTAATTATAAAGAAAATGTTAATATTCGTGAAAAAGAAGGAGTAGATTATTCAGATGCTTCGGTAATTGTAAGGGCATTGAAAGATCCAAGTTGTACGAATGTTAAGATAGATGGTAATAAAATTAATTATCAAGTTGATAGTGAACTTGGAATTGAATTAATAGGAGATACTAAAGTTAAAATATTAGTTGATGAAAACATGGATGATTGGGAAGAAATTGTTGATACCAAAGATGCCATGGATGCCATTGAAAAAAGTGTTAATGAAGATTACTTAGAAAAAAAATAGCATGAAATTTGCTATTTTTTTAGTATTATTTAGTTTTAGTTTTATCTTTTGATTCAAGATAACCAGCACGTATTAATATATTTTCAATATTATCTAGATTAGAATATTTAAGATAATATATTTGGTTATATTTGGTTAAAAAGTATTGAAAAAGTGTATATTCTTTGGCTAACTCTTTCATAATTTGTTGATAAGTTTCACTGTTTTTTTTCCAGTTTATAGATTTTAAATATAACACTTTCATTGAAAAATCAACTTTTTCCAATTCTTCTTCGATTTTTGATTTGTCATCCATTTTTATTTCCCCCTTGAAAAATCACTTAGATTATAACATATTTTGAAAAAATGCAAATTCTGTTAGTTAAATTAAAAAAAATCAATCATTTAAGATTGACTTTATATAAAAGTTCAAATAATTGAACTAACTTTTAATATGGTGCGATACAAGAGCCTATTTTGAACACTTATATCTATAAAGAACAACTAATAAATACCAATTCTATATATAATATAGCATATTTTTTTATAAAATAAAAGCAGCAATATTTATTACCACAATTAATTATAATTATTTTTTTAGTGTTTTTGATATTTTTTTAGTATTAACCTCATTTAATACTAATAATAATCCATATTTTGGAATGTTATCAGCAACATCTGGAACTTGTTCTTTCAAAGATACAATATTTACAACATATGGTAAATCAAAATAATGACTTTCCTCAGCATCGGCTACAAATCCAGTAAATATTTCTCTATATCTGATTTTTCCATTTTCATTTAATAATTCAAATATATATTTTTGTTCTGTCTGTTTAACCATTGGTCCGTATGGTGTTGGTTTACTTGATATATATTTTAAATTAGCAACTACTAAATTATCAGTCACATAATTATCATTAAGTTTATAATTATCGCTTTTAAAATTTAGTGACTCTTTTTTCTCATTCTGTTTTTTCTTTCCAAACATAATAAAACTCCCTCGTTAATTGTATATTATATCATAGTTTTTGATGGTTGAAACAAATTTTACATATTATCTTTCAAAATCATCTTTTTCTTTGCTCAATTTACTATTAAATCATCATTTTCTTTCACACAACAAAAAATCAATCATTTAAGATTGACTTTATATAAAAAACTCAGACTTTAATGTCTGAGTTCAATATCAAATATTGGTGCGGGTAACAGGAGTTGAACCTGCACTCCGAAGAACTAGTTCCTAAGACTAGCGCGTCTGCCAATTCCGCCATACCCGCATAAAAATGGTGGACCCTATAGGACTCGAACCTATGACCGCCCGGTTATGAGCCGGATGCTCTAACCAACTGAGCTAAGGGTCCATTTCTTGCATTTGCTAATTTATAATATCATAATTAATCTATTAAATCAATATTTTTTTGTAAAAAATCTTGTAATTTTTTTAAAGATGTAGTTCTTGGACTAATTTTATTTTTATTAGAAATACTCATATTGGATAAATATTCATTATTATAAAGAAAAATACTATCAAAGCCAAACCCCATATTTATATGTTCTTCATAAGCTATTGTTCCTTTAAGAGAACTTGTAAAAGTTTGTAAATTCTTTCCATCATAATAAGCAAAACAAGAAGTAAAATAACAAGTCCTATCATTTTTATCTTGCATCATTTCTAAAATTTTTTGATTTCTATCACTATCAGTTTTATTACTACCTAAAAATCTATTAGTTTTAACACCAGGAAAACCATCTAAAACAGGTATTTCTAAACCACTATCTTCAGCAATAGTTGGAAATTTAGTTAATTCATATATTTCTTTAGCTTTAATAATAGCGTTTTCTTTAAACGTTTTCCCAGTTTCTAAAACATTTATTTTAAAATCAAGATCTTTTAAAGATAAAATTTTTCTATTTAAAATATTTTCAACTTCTAATACTTTATTTAAATTATTACTTGCAAATAACATAATATCACCAAAATAATTATAAGTAAAAATAAATAACTAGTCAAACTTTATATTTAAAATTAGTCAAATTCATTTACTTTTAAAATAATAAATAATATAATTTATATGGAGGTTAGTATGTTTCAAAATAAAAAAATATTAGTATTAGGTGCTGCTAGAAGTGGTATTTCCTGTGCTTCTAAATTAATTGAATTAAATAATGAAGTAATATTAAATGATATGAAAGAAACTGATAATTTAGAAATTGCTAAGTTAAAAGAAAAAGGAGTTAAATGTATATTGGGAAGTCATCCTGATGATTTACTTGATAGTTCTTTTGATTATGTTATTAAAAATCCTGGTATTAGAAATGATCATAAATATGTAATACTTGCTAAAAAATTAAATATACCAGTTATAAATGAAGTAGAATTTGCATATCACTTATTACCAAAAGTAAAATTAATTGCTATTACAGGAACAAATGGTAAAACAACAACTACAACTCTTACTTATAATATTTTAAAAGAAGAATATGGATCAAGAGTAAAACTTGCAGGTAATATTGGTTATCCTTTAACAAGTGTTGTTGATACTTTAAAAGATGATGATATTTTAGTTATGGAAGTATCTTGTCAACAACTTGCTAATTTAGATACCTTCAAGCCTGATATAGCTCTTCTTACCAATTTAAGTCCAGCTCATATTGATTTCTTTGGTGATTATGAAACTTATCAAGAAGTTAAATTAAAATTATTTAAAAATCAAACAAGTAATGACTTAGCAATTCTTAATTTAGATAATTATGATAGTATGAAAAAAACTAGTAATTTAAAGGCTAAAAAGATGTATTTTTCTGTAAAAGAAAAAGCAGATGCAAGTTATTTAGATTCTAATTTAATGTATCAAGATGAAGTTATTATGGCAAGAGATAAAATGTTTTTAAAAGGAGATCATAATGTTAGTAATGCTTTAGGATCAATTATAATTTGTAAAGAACTTGGAGTTAAAAATGCAACTATTTGTAAAGTTTTAGAAAGTTTTAGAGGTGTAGAACATCGTTTAGAACTTGTTGATGTTATTAATAATCGTAAATTTTATAATGATACAGAGGCAACTAATATTAAATGTACGCAAATTGCTTTAAATGCTTTCACAGAACCAACCATTATCTTTTTAGGAGGTCTTGAACGAGGACAAGATTTTAATGAGTTAAAACCATTTATGAAAAATGTTAAATTAATTCTTGGAATAGGACAGTGTCGTAACAGAGTATTAGAATTTGGAAATAGTTTAGGTATTAAAACAATTATTCATGAACATTTAAAAGATGCATTTTTTGATGCTTATAATAGTTCTGCAAGTGGAGATGTTATCTTATTAAGTCCAGCTTCGGCTTCTTGGGATCAATATAAAGAATGTGAAGAAAGAGGAGCAGAGTTTAAAAAATTAGTTGAGGAATTAAAATGAAATTATTAAAAAATCGAATTTATAAACATTTTAAAGGAGATTATTATTTAGTAGTTGATACATGTATTAATAGTGAAACTCAGGAAGAGATGGTTTTATATAGATGTTTGTATGGAGATGGGTCTTTATATGTAAGACCACTTGAAATGTTTTTAAGTTTAGTAGATAAAGAAAAATACCCAGATGTTAAACAAAAATATCGTTTTGAATTACAAGAAGTTGCAAGTAAAAATAAAAAATAAAAATATAAAAAAATAAATTAAAAGGAGAACTTATGAAAATTAAAAATGTAATAGGAAGAGAAATATTAGATTCAAGAGGAAATCCAACAGTTGAAGTTGATGTAATTCTTGAAAGTGGGGTAATAGGTAGAGCCTGTGTTCCTAGTGGAGCCTCAACTGGGGAAAGAGAAGCTTTAGAACTTCGTGATGGGGGTAGTCGTTATCTTGGAAAAGGTGTTTTAAAAGCTGTTAGTCATGTTAATAATGAACTTAAAAATTTAGTTGTTGGAATGGATGTTTTTGATCAAGAAAAAATAGATAATATGATGATTGAACTTGATGGAACTAAAACAAAATCTAATTTAGGTGCTAATGCTATTTTGGGTGTTTCGATGGCTTGTTTAAAAGCAGCTGCCAATGAGAAAAAAATGCCTCTTTATAAATATGTTGGGTCTGGTACTATAATGCCACGTCCTATGATGAATATTATAAATGGAGGAGCTCATGCTGATAACAACTTAGATTTTCAAGAATATATGATTATTCCAACTGCTGATACTATAAAAGAAAGAGTAAGAATAGGATCTGAAGTATTTCATAATTTAAAGAAAGTTTTAAAAGATAAAGGCTATGTTACTAGTGTTGGAGATGAAGGAGGGTTTGCTCCTAACTTAAAAACTAATAAAGAAGGTTTTGAACTTATCATGGAAGCAATTAAACTTGCCGGGTACACTCCAGGAGTTGATGTTAATATGGCAATTGATGTTGCTGCTAGTGAATTATATGAAGACGGTATCTATTATTTAAAAGGTGAAAATAAGAAATTAACAACTAAAGAATTAATAGATTACTATGAAGAATTAATTAAGATTTATCCAATTATTTCAATTGAAGATCCAGTAGACGAAAATGATTGGGAAGGATTTAGATTAGTAACTGAAAGACTAGGAGATAAAATTCAATTAGTAGGTGATGATTTATTTGTAACTAATATCGAATATTTACAAAAAGGAATTGATAACCATGCTGGAAATGCAATTTTATTAAAAGTTAATCAAATAGGAACAATCACGGAAACTTTAAAAACAATTGAACTTGCTAAAAAGAATAATTATAAAACCGTAATTTCTCATAGAAGTGGAGAAACTGAAGATACTACTATTGCTGATTTAGCCGTTGGCTTGAATCTTGGTCAAATTAAAACTGGTTCTATGTCAAGAACAGATAGAATTTGTAAATATAATCAATTAATGCGTATAGAAGAAGAGTTAAAAAATAACTAGACTAATACGAAAAAATTTGTTAAAATAAAGAAGTTTGAAAGGAGGATTTATGAGTGGACATTCTAAATGGGCAACAATTCATCGTAAAAAAGGTTTAATAGATGCTGAAAGGGGAAAAATATTTCAAAAAATATCTAAAGAAATTCAAGTAGCAGCAAAGGGTACTAATGGAGATCCAGATACTAATCCTGGTCTTAGAATGGTTATTGAAAAAGCTAGAAGCAACAATATGCCAAAAGATAATATTCAAAAGGCTATTGATAAAGCTGTAGGAGCTAATAGTGATGTTAATTTTGAAAGTATTAGATATGAAGGATATGCACCTCATGGAATAGCAATTATGATTGATTGCTTAACTGATAATAAAAATAGAACAGCTATGCTTGTTAGATCAACTCTTACTAAACGTGGTGGAAACTTAGGAACAGATGGTTCAGTTAGTTATCTATTTAAAAGACTTGGAGTAATTGAAATAGAAGCTAATGATAACTTTGATGAAGTTATGGATATTGCAATTACAGCTGATAGTTTAGATGTAATTGATTGTGATGATACCTATACTATTTATACAGAACCAGAAAACTTTTTAACTGTTAAAGCAGCTTTTGAAGAAAGTGGTATAAAAGACTTTTTAAGAAGTGAAGTAACTTATGTTGCTTCAAATAAAATTGCTTTAAATGAAGAAGATACAGAAAAAGTAATGGGTCTAATTGAAGCTTTAGAAGATATTGATGATGTATCAAGTGTTTATCATAATCTAGATATCTAATGAATTATCAAATTGTTTTAGAAAATACTTTAAAAAATTTAAGTAGTAAAAAAACTTTACTTTTACATGCCTGTTGTGCTCCTTGTTCTAGTTATGTTATTGAATATTTAAGTGATTACTTTGATATAACAATTCTTTTCTATAATCCCAATATTGATACCCTTGAAGAATATAATAAAAGACTTCAAGAATTATTAAAATTTGTTAATTGTTTTAAAACTAAAAATCAAGTTAAAGTAGTTTCCCTTGGTTATAATAATCAAGACTATTTAAATATAGTTTCAGGACTTGAAAATGAAAAAGAAGGAGGAAGTCGTTGTTTTAAATGTTATAGATTAAGACTTGAAAAATCTTTTATCTATGCTAAAAAACATAACTTTGACTTTGTAACAACAACTCTTACTATTAGTCCTTTAAAAAATAGTAAAATAATAAATGAAATAGGAGCAGAGTTAGAAAACATTTACCATGTTAATTATTTATACTCTGATTTTAAGAAAAAAGAAGGATATAAAAGAAGTATAGTTTTATCACATGAATATAATTTATATAGACAAGATTATTGTGGTTGTAAATTTTCTAAAAGAGTAAAATTAGAAGAAAAATAGATAATATTATGAAAATATCTATTTTTTTTTTACTTTTTTTGATATACTAAAATAGTAAAATAAAAGGTGATAAGAATGATAAAAAATAAAGGCTTTACTTTAGTTGAATTACTTGCTGTTATTGTTTTAATGTCTTTAATAATGTTATTAATATTTCCAAGTGTTAAAAATATTTATACTTCTAATCAAAATAAACAATTTAATACTTATAAAGATATGATGATAAAATATGTTAAGACTATGCCTAATTATACTAAAAAAGAATATATTTGTTTAAGTGAACTTGGTATTACTAAAATAAATAATAAGATAACTTGTAATGGTTATGTTAAAATAAATACAATGGAAGCCTATTTAAGTTGCAAAGATCAAAGTTCAAAAGAACTTTATAAAGATTTAAATATAAATATTCCAAGTAGTTGTAAAGAAGTATAGGAGAGATTATGAAAAATAAAAAAGGATTTACTTTAGTAGAATTATTATCAACTATAGCCGTATTAGCAATAATACTTGGTATTGTTAGTGCTGCTTATGTTGGAATAAGTAAACATATAAGAACTACTTATTATAAAAGCTTAGAAGAATCTTTGTTAGTAACAGGTGGAGAGTATTTTGCATATACAAGTGATAGACCTCAGATGTATGGAGATGTAAAAAAAGTATCATTAAAAGATGTAATTGACTTAAAGTATACAACAAATGTTTTAGATAAAAGAGGAAATACATGTGATTTAGAAACCAGTTATTTAGCAGCTTATAAAAATAGTTATGATAAAACTAATTATTATGTATGTCTTATTTGTAGTCAAGATAATTATAAAACTACCTCAAGAGAATGTAGTGGAGAAGTTGATTATTCTTTAAAGATGGTACCTACTAAAAATGATACAGGAACTATTTATCGAGAAGGGGAATGGGTAAATAAATATGTAAAATTAACTTTTACTACTTTAAATGATGTATCTAAAGTTGAAATTAAAAGTGATGATAAAACTTATAGTTGTAATATGAATGATAGTGGTCTTAGAACTTGTAGTGTTAATGTTTTAGAAAGTGGTAATTATAAATACTATGGTATAACTAATAATCAAGAAACTAAAACAGAATATATTAATATAAAAGTAGATAGAAACAATCCTGATTTTATTATTTTAGAAAATAATGGTGTTGTTCAAGATAAAGTATCTAAAGAAATAACTAGTAGTAGTGTTGATGTAAATGTAAAAGTAAATGATATAAAAGACTTAGAAAGTGGTGTTAAAAGTATTAGATATTCCTTTGAAAAAGGAGATACCAAGAAATATGTTAATATTGAAAGTACTAATACAAGTTTTGAAATAAATAAAACTCTAAGTCTTGGCTTAACTAATTTAATTATAGAAATAGAGGACTTTGCAGGTAATACTAGTACAAGAAAAGTTGTATTTGAAGTATACAATAAGGTTAATAAACCAGATAGTACTTATTGTAATAGTTTAACTTATAATGGAGTGGAACAAGTATTAACAAAAAGTGCAGGAACTGGTTATACATTTATTAATAATAAAGGAACAAATGCAGGTAGTTATGAAGTATCTGCTAGATTAAATGATAATTATAAATGGAATGATAATAGTACAGAAGATGTAAAATTTACTTGTACAATTAATAGACAAACAACAGCAACTCTTGGAATTTGTAACAGTTTAACTTATAATGGAGCAACCCAAGTTCTTGCAAAAGGTGGAAATAATGTAACTATTAAAAATAATGAAGGTAAGGATGCTAAAGCTTATATGGTAATGTATGTTGCTAATTCCAATTATGCTTTTTCTGATAATACAACAACTAAATATTTAAGTTGTTCAATTAACAAGAAAGTTTTAACTGTAACAGCTAAAAGTAATCAAAGTAAAATATATGGAGCATCAGATCCTACTTTAACTTATAATTATTCCGGAAATATATCAGGGGAAACTCCTAAGTTCACAGGAACTCTTCAAAGAACAGCAGGAGAAAATATTGGTTCATATCCAATTAATAAAGGAACCCTTGCTTTAGCTAATAATGGAACTTTCTTAGCAAATAATTATAATTTAACTTTTAGTGGTAGTACAAACTTTAGTATAATTTCTAAAACCATTGGTTCTTTAACAATTAGTTTAGATAATACTTCTTATACTTATGATAAAACTGAAAAGAAACCAAATGTAACTATTAAGGATGGGTCTAAAACTTTAACTTTAAATACAGATTATACTTTAAGTTATTCTAATAATATAAATGCAGGAACTGCAACAGTTACTATAACAGGTAAAGGTAACTATAAAAGTAGTACAACTAAAAACTTTACTATTAATAAACGAAGTATTACAGTTAAAGCTAATAATCAAACCATTACTTATGGTAGTAGTATAGCAACAGGAGTAGGTTATATAACAGTTAGTAATTTAGTAAGTGGAGATACAGCAACAAGCATTACTTTAACACCTTCAACTTCAAATGTAACAACCACTGGAACAATTACTCCAAGTAATATTAGTATTAATAATGGATCAGGTAACATTAACTATAATCCAACTTATCAAAAGGGAACTTTAGTAATAAATCGTTTAGCAACAGCAACTCTTGGAACTTGTAACAGTCTAACTTATAACGGAGCAACTCAAGTTTTAGCTAAAGGTGGAAATAATGTAACCATTAAAAATAATGAAGGTAAGGATGCTAAAGCTTATATGGTAATGTATGTTGCTAATTCAAACTATGCTTTTTCTGATAATACAACAACTAAATATTTAAGTTGTTCAATTAACAAGAAAGTTTTAACTGTAACAGCTAAAAGTAATCAAAGTAAAATATATGGAGCATCAGATCCTACTTTAACTTATAATTATTCCGGAAATATATCAGGGGAAACTCCTAAGTTCACAGGAACTCTTCAAAGAACAGCAGGAGAAAATATTGGTTCATATCCAATTAATAAAGGAACCCTTGCTTTAGCTAATAATGGAACTTTCTTAGCAAATAATTATAATTTAACTTTTAGTGGTAGTACAAACTTTAGTATAATTTCTAAAACCATTGGTTCTTTAACAATTAGTTTAGATAATACTTCTTATACTTATGATAAAACTGAAAAGAAACCAAATGTAACTATTAAGGATGGGTCTAAAACTTTAACTTTAAATACAGATTATACTTTAAGTTATTCTAATAATATAAATGCAGGAACTGCAACAGTTACTATAACAGGTAAAGGTAACTATAAAAGTAGTACAACTAAAAACTTTACTATTAATAAACGAAGTATTACAGTTAAAGCTAATAATCAAACCATTACTTATGGTAGTAGTATAGCAACAGGAGTAGGTTATATAACAGTTAGTAATTTAGTAAGTGGAGATACAGCAACAAGCATTACTTTAACACCTTCAACTTCAAATGTAACAACCACTGGAACAATTACTCCAAGTAATATTAGTATTAATAATGGATCAGGTAACATTAACTATAATCCAACTTATCAAAAGGGAACTTTAGTAATAAATAGTGTTGAAGTATGTGCTAATATTTATATAAATGGAGCAAGTAAAATAGGAAGTAAGACAACTGATACTAAAGAATGTTGTAATTCAACTAATGGTTCATCTTGTAACATAACACTTCCAACTATTACACCAAAGAGTGGCTTTACAGCTCTTGGTTATAGTGATGATGGAGATTCATTAACAAGTGCTAATTATTCAGCAAATCAAAGTGTAACTATTTATAAACCAACTGGTGATGCTGAATTACCAAGCTATTATGCTATTACAAGAAGTATTTCGCAAAATACTTATTATGCAACTTTCAACTTAAATGGAGCAACTTCTACATCATCTAATAAACTTAGTTGTACAGCAGGATATGCTTATAATGGAGATGAATTACCTGATGAATGTAGTATTACTTTACCAACAATTACAAGATCTGGTTGGACAATAATTGGTTGGTCTGAAAATTCAAGTAGTCATACAGCAACTTATTCGCAAGGACAAAAAATAACTCTTCATGATGATATTGATTTATTTGCAATTACTTCCAAAAATGTTACTTTAAAATATAATACTAATAGTTCAACAACTGTAACAACTGATAATTTAACAAGTAAAACTGAAACTAAAACTATATATAATACTGATGGGGCAATGTTTAATATTCCAACTTATGCTAATGGTAAAGTATGTAGAAATAATGGGGGAGATAAATATCACGGATATCAATTACTTGGTTTATCATCAAATCAAAGTGGCAACAATGTAGAATTTTGTTTTGGGGATCAAATATATCTTGAAAATGATAAGACTTTATTCTTAGTATGGCAAGACAAATATGCAACTGCTGTTGGAAATGTGGGCAATAATTTAAAATTAAGATCTGGACCAGGAACTGATTATCCTCAATTAGCATCTATTGGTAAAGGTGATTTAGTTTATATTCAAAGTTCAAAGTATACTTGGAGAGATGGTCATACCTGGTATCCCGTTGTATATGGTTCTAAAATAGGTTGGGCAGCTGGTAATAGAAAAAATAATAGTACTTTAAGTAATTTAACTTTAAAATCAACTCCAAATGCCGATAGTTGTGGTTATACTTATTCATGTACTAGCAATAATAAACTTTTAAGTATAACTCCAAGTGATGTTGTTTTAAATATTACATCTAATACATCTAAACGAAAGATGCAACAAAATTTATCAATTGCTAATCAATGTGGATCAATGACGGATGCAATAAGTAGTAACTCATCTTTGGTAACAGCAACAAAAGGTGGTGTTATTAGTGCTGTTTCTGGAAGCGTTCCAGTTAATCAAACCAAAAGTGCAACAGTAACTTTTAAAACTAAATATGGTTGTACAGAAACTGTAAATGTTTTAGTTAAAAATACCGAAGCAACAGCCCCTGATATTACAATTTCCGTTAATGGTGACTCATCAACTTGTAGTGGTTCTTATATAAAAGGAGCAACAGCAACTGTTACTTGTAGATCAGATTTACCAATAACTTCATATTCAGCTAAAATTGGTTCAACTTCTTATGCACCATCTACATCTGGTAACACTTATACATCAACTATTAACTTATCTTCAACTGGTTCTAAAACTATAAATGTAACCTGTGCAAATGCTGAAGGTTCATCAACTCAATCTAAAACAGTATCAGTTAAAGTTAGAAATGCTTCTTCTTCCTGTGGCTGCTCAGTCCGTTATTCAGCATCAACTGCTGGAAGTACTTGTAGTAGGTGTACTAGTTGGTCAAAACATTCAACAGGTATACAATCAGCAAGTGCAATAGGGGCATATAAAAATTATTGTACTTATTCCGGAGGAGTTGGAGCCTTTATCAAAGTTACTTATACTAACTGGCGAGGAGGCGCTAATACAGCATATGTTGCTGATATGACTATCTATAAATGTACATCATTTGCTTGCAAGACTTACAAAACTTGTTGTCATACATAGGAGGGGTTATGAAAAATAAAAAAATATTAACAATAATAGCAATAATATTATTTATTTTAGGAATTATCTTAATTTTAATACCTTTAATTAGTAAGACTAGATTAGAAATTAAACTTTCTAATCTAGTTACAACTGATAACTCTTTAACTATTGATTATACCAATATCTCAGGTAAAACTCTTAAAAATAAAAAAATAGTTTTATTCTTTGAAAATACTAAAAAAGAAGTAATTATGACTACTATAGTTGAAATAGATAATTTAGGTGTTAATGAAACTAAAACTTATGAATATAATCAAGATTCTAATTTTAAAGAAATACCTAAGTCTTATTATTATAAAGATTATAATTCTAATATTAAAATGGTTGATAATGTTAATTTAGATGCAAAGATGACAAGATTGTTACAAGAAAGTGCTAAAGAAGTAATAGAAAAAAATTATATTTCGGAAACATTTACTGATACTACTTTAACAGTTAATGATATTGAAAAATATTTAAATAAAAAACTTACTATTTTTCATGAAAAAGAATATGGTTGTTCTTTAGATGAATCATATGTTGTAGTTTCTAAAAATTATGATACTTATAATTATGTAACTTATATTAATTGTAAAATATTTTCTTCTGATAATTAATTGCTTTCTTTAAAGTTTTATATTATAATACAGGTACTGGAGGAAATATGATAGATCTAAATGAGTTAAATTATAAAGATAAGATATTAATAGATGATACTATTAGTTATTCTAAAGATTACTTAAAAGATTCTGATATTTTAGAACTTAATAATGTTAAAGTAAATGGTAGTATTTATGTTGATTATGAAAAAAATAATGTAATTGAGTTAAAAGTTAAAGGAACTATGATGATAACTGATGCAATTACAACTGAAGCAGTTCCTTATGATTTTGAAATAGAAATTGAAGAAATTTTAGAAAATTCACTAAAAACACTTGATTTAATTGAATTTTTATGGCATTATATTGTATTGGAAATTCCTATTAGGTATACAACTAGTGATCCACATGAGTTGAAGAATAAATATAAAGATGTTTATTTGGAAGAGGAAGTTCGTGAAGTAAATAATCCATTTAAAGATTTCTTTAAAGAATAAGAAAGGAGCGATACTATGGCAGTACCATTTAGAAAAGTTTCAAAAACAAGAAAAAGAATGAGAAGAGCACACAATGCTCTAGAAGCAAAAACTGTTACAACTTGTTCTAATTGTGGAGAAGTAATTAAACCACATCGTGTTTGCAAAAACTGTGGACATTATAAGAAAGAAGAAATTATTAAAAAAGATGCTGAGTAGTATCTTTTTTAATAATGAAAACATGTTTATATGTAGGTTCATTTGATCCTATTACTAATTCTCATTTAAATATAGTTCTTGATTTATTAAAAGAAAAGAAAGTTGACTTCGCATACTTTTTACCAGTTAATAGTAAAAAACAAACAACTAGTATAACTAATAGAATAAATATGTTAAATCTATCTCTTAAAAATAATCCTAAAACCAAAGTTTTAAATATTTTAAATTATACAGATGATGGTTTCTTTAATTATAAAATTCTAGAAAAACTAAATTTAAATATTACCCATATCTTAATGGGAAGTGATTTATTCTTAAAATTTAATAGTTTTTTAAATTATCAAGATATTCTTAATAAATATTATTTAATAGTTATTAAAAGAAATAACTTTGATCTTAATAATTATGTTTTAACAAATTATAATAATTATCTTAATAAAATAATTATTATAAATAAAGAATATTTAGGATCATCAACTATTTCAAGAAAAGAATTAGTTAATTTAGATAAAGAAGTATTAGCTTATATAAAAGAAAATAATTTATATAACTAATACTTTTTTTGTTATATAAAAAAAATAAATACATATGATTAATTGAAACGGAGGATATATGAAAAAAATTGTACCTTTTACCAAAGAATTAGTATTTAAAAATGGTATTTCAGAAATAACTTCAATTGCCCTTGATAATACTTTAAAATTAGATAAGAACTTAATAACAGGAGAATTTATTATAAGTGGTACTTATAAAATGATAGGAGGAGATCTAGAAGAAGAATTTAAATATAATATTCCATCATTTGTAACTATTGATACTAAATATGATACTACTAATTGTCAAGTAAGTATAGATGATTTCTCATATGAAATTATAAATGAAGAAAAACTAAGAGTAAATATAAGTTTAATGTTAGATGATTTAGATATTAAAGAAGATGAAATAGAAGAAATTAAAGTAGATAACCGAGTTGATAAAGAATACTTAATGTTAGATAATGATATAAATGATAATATAGATGCTATTTCAAGTAAAAATGAAAATGATACTAATATTAATAATAATATAAATGTTAATAATACTAAAGAAATAGAAAAAGAATTATTTACTCCTGATGATACTTTAGAATATTCAATTTACCGAGTTTATACTATGAAAGAAGATGATACTTTAGAATATATTTATGAAAAATATAATATTAATAAAGAAATACTTGCAATGTATAATGATTTAGATAATTTAAAAGTTGGTTCTAAAATAATAATACCAAGTGTTGATGAATAATTTAAAAAAAGTTTTATGTGATAATAATATTAAATTAAAAGGTTTAAAAAAACTTAATAGAGTAATTATTTTAGATACTAATAAAGGTAAATATGTTTATAAAGAAAATACTAATAACTATGATATCTATGAATATTTAAAAACAAGAGGATTTAATTATTTTCCTAGATGTATAAGTAGTAATTCTAAAGGAGAATTAGTAGAATATATTGATTCTTTTGATATACCAAGAGAACAAAAAGTAAGTGATTTAATCCATTTAAGTGGAATATTACATCGAACTACTTCTTTTACAAGAGAAATAGATTTAGATGAATTAAAAGAAATGTATGAAAGTATTGTAAAAAATATTGATTATTTAAGAAGTTATTATGAAGATTTAAATAATTATATAGATACTAAAGTATTTATGTCTCCAAGTGAATATTTATTAGTTTCTAATATGGATGTAATTTATTATTTATTAGATTTTTCTAAAGAAAAAATTAATATCTGGTATGATTTACTTAAGAATAAAAAAAGTATCAAATATAGTTTAATTCATAATAACTTAGATACTAGTCATTTAATTGAAAATAATAATAAATATTTAATTAGTTGGGATAAATCTAAACAAGATATGCCTATAAATGATATTATAAAGTTATATCAAGATAATTACTATGATTTAGATTTAGAAGAATTTTTAAGAGAATATGAAAAAGAATATAAAATAGATGAAGATGAATACTTATTATTTTTAATAAAACTTGCTAATTTAAAAAAGATAGAATTTACTAGAAATACTTATAAAGATTGTTATAATATTAATAATTATTTGGTTTATCTTCGAAAAATTGTAGTATTAGTACAAAAATATAAGAAAAATTTAAATAAAGTTTGACTTTTTAAACGTCTTATAGTATAATTAACGAGAACTTGATAGATAGGGGTATTATCAAGAAAATCTATGAAATAAGGGGTTTGAAAGGGGTTTTGGATATGAAACAAGGTTATATATTTGAATACCAAAATGAAAATGATTTTAGAAAGAAAGAAAGATCTGTTAGAAAGTATAATATGTTAGCTTATAAAAAGTTAACATTTGAATATTATCCTAAAATTAGAAATGGTGAATTCTTAGGTGAATTAATTGCAAGTGATAAAAATACTTTAAGTTATGAATTAGTTTTACCTACTGATGAAATGTTTGTTAAAGTTCATGGAGAAATTAGATTACATTATACTGTTTATACAGATAAGAAAATTGTTCTTTTAACTAATATTACACCTGATGGTATTCTAGAAGAAGGACATCGTGCTGAACTTACAGCTTATAAAGGTGTCATGATTAGTAAAGCACATCCTGAAAAAGATATGTTTAAAATTAATTTACTTAATATGATGCAAAATAAATAGTACTAGCTACTATTTTTTTCATGTAATAATGAAAAAAATATTGATTAATTAAATAAAATATTTTATAATTTAAGTATATTAATAATAGAAAGGCTGTGATTATATATGTATATAAATGGACAAGATAACACTACGAAAACCCTTATACAACTATATATATATATATATATATATATCACAGCAAATTTGTTGATTAAAAATAATAAAAAGTATAAAGAAAATTACATGATTAAAATATAGAAAATATCTATAATTTTAATCATATTTTTTTATGAAGAAAAGAGGTATATATGAAAAATAAAAAAGCTTTAGTATTTGGAATAATATTTTTAATAATAATACTATTAGGATCAGCATATGCATTTTTTACATATTCTAAAAGTGTTCAAGCATTTACTTTAACAAGTGATATCATAAAAGCCGAATTTATAAGTGGAACTAATTCTATTAAAATGGTAAATGCTTACCCCATAAGTGATGAATTTGCTTTACAAAATCTAGATAAATTATCATATATAGATTTTACAGTTTCAAGTACTATAAACAATCCAGATAAAGCAATTTCCTATGAATTATATTTAACAGGTGATACTACTAATACTTTAGATAGTAATTATATTAAAGTTTTTTTAACAGATGAAAATAATAATCAAGTAGTAAGTCCTAAAATATATAATAGTTTAGAAAATACTACTTATCAAGCAGATAAACAAATAGGTAAAGTTATTTATATTGGTAATAATCCAGGAACTAAAACTAATAAATATAGACTATATGCTTGGATTGATAAAGATTATGAACAAAATAGTGTATCTCAAACATTTAAGTTTAATGTAAATATTTATGCTTATAATGATACTAACAAAGAATTATCTCATATATTTATAAATGATTTAAAGGAAAAACAAACAGACACATGTAAAACTTATTTGGAAGAAGATGGAATAACTTATGTATCAGGAACAAAAGATTGTATAAACTTTAACTATGTTTGGTATTCCGGTAAACTATGGAGAATAACAGCCATAAATCCAGATGGAACAATGAAAATGATAACAGATGATCCAATTACAACTATTTCTTATAATCAAGATAATGATATAAATTTTTATGATATATCTAAAAAAGATGACACAACTTATACTGGTTCGTACATGTATCAATGGTTAAACGAAGATTTCTTAGATACTTTATATAATTATCAAAATATAATAGTAGAAAATAGTACTTGGAATATAACAAATTCTAATACAAGTAGTACAAGTGCAATAAGCACTAAATTACCTGAAACAACTTTAATAAATAATTCGACAATTGGTAAGAATACTCCTGTAGGACTTTTGAACAGTTATGAATATTATTTAAGTTATAAAAATACAAGTTATGGCTCTGGTTATTTAAATATAGGATATTGGTGGTGGTTATTAAATCCATATAGCTCTTCTACTGTTTGGAGCGTTTACTACATCGGTAACGGCAACTACAGCTACACTCCGTCTAATAGCTATGCTGCTCGCCCGTCTATTAATCTAAAATCTGATATCCAACTTTCGGGTGGATCAGGAACGAAAGATGATCCATATACAATATCAGGAGATAAGGAACAACCAACTATAAATACTACATTATTAAATACCAGAACAATAGGTGAGTATGTAGTGTTTGATGAAGATGGAGATATTTCAACAAATGAGTTATATAGAATAGTATCAATTGAAGATGGAAAAGTTAAATTAAATAAAAATGATTATATAAAAGATGGAACAACAAAATTAACTAAACAATTTAGTACAAGTACAACTTATGGAAATGGTACAAGTGACGATTACTGGGATTATTATTTGAACAATACTTGGTATAATAGTTTAGCATCAAAAAATATGTTAGACAAAGGAACATATTATATAAAGCAAGTATCTAGGGGAATAAGTTATAAAAATTCTTTATGTAATACAAATAATACAAATGAAACAACAAAAACTTGTATTAAAACAACAACTATATGGACAGGTTTAGTAGGATTACCAAGATATGGAGAAATGTTTGCAAGTCAACAAGGAAACGGTTATAATAGTTCAAGTACTATTTGGTTAATAACACCACCTGTTAGCCCTTCTTATGTTTGGTACGTTATCAGCGGCGGTTACGGCAACTACAGCTATCCGTCTAATAGCCATGCTGCTCGCCCATCTATTAATCTAAAATCAAATATCGTTATAACAGGTGGAGCTGGAACTAAAAGTAATCCATTTACAATAGCTTTAAAATATTAAACTCTTTGCTACTTTCTTTTAGAAAGTAGTTTTATACCATTAAAACATTGAGTTTTGATGGTATCATTATATAATGAATAATTAACAGGAGGGATTATTATAAATGTTAAAAATATTATTGATGATGCAAGTGAAGTTTTATTGCTTCTAAGACCTAGAAAGTTTGATAAAACTTTAAATATGAGTATGTTATCTTATTATGAAATTACTAAAATAGTAATCGCTTTTAAAGAAAAAGGTTGTTAGATTAAATATAATAAAGATGTATTAAATGTATGTAAATTTAAATTTTTTTTAAAAAATATAATTTTGGAATTTGCAAGGGTTTTATTTAACAAATTGTTAGGTAAAGCCCATTTTTTGGCCTTTAAATCCCGAATTTGCTAAAAAAAATTTAGCAAATCAAAAAATCATCAATTTGACGAGTTTCTTATAAATTGATAAGATGATTTTACCTGCAGGAAAATTTATTTAGGAGGTTTATGGAGAATAAGAAAAACGAGATTTTACAAGTTAGAAGTGATATTTTATTTCACGATTTATTTAATGAAAATGATATGAGTTTATTAGAGTGGACAGCATCTCAAATACTTGAATGTGATGTTTCTAAGGTTAAAGGAAAAGTAAAAGTTATTAATATAAGATTACCTAGAACTAATGAAAAAGAAAGATCAAAATATGTTGATTTAGTAGTTGAATATGAAAATCAAAAGATAATAATTGAACTTAATAATAACTATGATGGTTTTTATCTAAGAAATGTTTTATATTCTTTAAATGGTTTATCTAATTACTATAATATTGATAATGCTACCTATTATGGATTTATACCTGAAAATATTTATAAAACTATTTTAGTTAATTTAAATTGGTATAGGAACAAAGGCATAAGTGAAAAAGTTCCATCTAAAAAAGTAATTTTTTATGAATATCCACTTGATGATGTTTACAAAGAAAGATATAAAATGGATTATCTTATGAAAATTATCAATATAAATCTTGATTATTATGCCAAATTAGGGTATGATAATCTTGAAAATTATGATAATTTATATAAATTATTAACTGTTAATACAGAAGATGAACTAAAGAAATTTTCTAAGTATGATGAGTTAAATTTTTATAGTAAGAAGATACATAATTTATCAAAAAGTGATGAATATAAGGAGTCTAACTATTAAAAGTCAATAGTAAAATTAAAAATTTT